>JAJZSC010000334.1 GCA_021849995.1 Bacillota bacterium
AGGTTTTCCAAATAAGTTGATAACGCCGGAAGCAATAGAATTTCCTTGTGCCTCTTCCATTAGCTTATTATTTATGAAGTTAACGTAATCATCTTTTGTAGGGTTCGTAAAAATCAAAACAGCCAGTACCAACATAACTATGACGGGAACTAGCATGTTTCTGCTGCTTTTACCTACTGGCTTACTTTTATGACCTGTTTGCGGTGAAGGGGTTATATCATTATCTACTGTCGAGTCCCCGTGTAGATTTTGAAATTTATTTAGCTGATTGCTAACTGGGCAACCACAATTTGGACATGCCGCTGCCTTGTCACTTACTTCCTTACTGCATTCAGTACATTTAATAAGTGCCATGATGCGACTCCTTTGCTGTAGATTTTGTATATTATACCATATTAAGGCAGAATTGGACTGGTTAAATAAAGGCCGCACATGTATTTGTCAATGTATGGCCTTACATTATAACCCTGGGGGAGAGTTTGGGAGGAAATTCTAAGGAATAACCTAATATGGCACGATGTCGAAGGCATGAACTGAGTGAGTATCACGTTGCTTAAGTGAGAAATCAGGTTGAAAAAAGAAGCCCAATAATTGGCCTTCTTTTCAATCATTTACTTTTTACATTTGGCGTGGTCTTATAGGCCCTCATTTTTCATATAATCCAACGTATCGAGCCGTATTTTGTTATACTTATCATTTTCAGTAACGGCAATTATTTTACTGGCTAACTCTTTTTTTATTGATTTTTCCATAGAATTTGCGCAACTGAGCCATAGAAGGCTATCGTAATATAACGCTAAATCTACAGTTCCATCTTTTTTTATTACTGATTGTATTTTGTAAGATATAGTATCCATCTTATAATTCTTATACTCTGTGTCGAATTCAGTTTGTGTAGGAACTGGTGTTCCAACTGAGGCGAAAAAACTAAGTGGACTCTCAGTAAGACCTTGCAGTTCCGGGGTAATAACGCCCGCTAGTTCTAATTTAGTGGGATCAAAGTTTTTTAATGCGTAATCGATCTCTTTTGCAGATATTTCTTTAAATTTAGCATTTTCATTTATAATATAATCAACAAACCCGTCTAATCTCTTTCTTTCCTTATCTTCGCCATGTTTAAAAAAGACCATGCCGTTTTCATATCCGTCAGCGAGCTGACTAATAAAGTCTGCATTGTTTAAAACCGTTCCACAAACGATGAGTGATTTTAAAAAGTGACTGGTAATAAAATAATCTGAATTTGGGAAGTCCTTAATTGTTAAATCTAAGTATCTACTTGCACTATCATAATCACCGTTTTTTATGTCCTGCAAGGCGTTTGTATAAGGCTCTGGAATTTGTTTTGTTGCACAGCCAGTAAGGGAAATAGCTACAACGTAAAATATAAGAATGATAATTGAATATTTTATTTTCACTATTAACCTCCAATCCATGGTTCTTTGTCGTCACTCACTAGAAGCCTTTATCCCTATTGGGGTTATTGGGTCCATACAATCTTATCAAAGAATCGTACTTGCCATCTTCGTAATCCTTTTTTACTTGTGCTTGTTCTTTATTAAACTTATCGAGTTGCTCTCTGGTTGGACCAGGGCCAGGATATCCTGTACCACCAAGCTTATGCAAAAAAATGATGTTTTTGTTAGAATATTTGTGCCGCTAATCCTGGTAAATACGGAGCCACAATAGGGCCAAATACTTGCATATGGTCTGCTAGAATAGATATAAATTGTTGATAGTGCTTTTTTAGACTTACAGTGTCTTCAGCTTTTTTCATTTCATTTACAACTGATATTAGCTCCGATGTTAGTTCTTGATTTTCTTTTGACTCAACTAAAGCGTTTATTAAATCTTCATATACTTTATCATCATTTATTTTGCTTATGGCATTTTGTTCTATGTTGGCACCACCAGTTGCTACATTCTGTACATTTCCTGTGATATAAGTATTGAATATCTGCTGAACTTTTTTGGGATCTACCGGGTGTGAATTTATGGGTGCTTCTCCTGCATCAGGAGACTCGGCTTCAATTTCAAGGACAAAACTGAGAATCCGATTTCTTACAGCATCGAGTGCTGCAACAATTGTCGAGGCAGGAATAACTTTCCATGCTTGCATACAAGTCATGTCTTGATATATATCCTGACCCACATAAGCAACTAAATCAGGATTCCACGGCTCTTGAAAGGTGCCTGGATTATCTCTTTTCAAAAGAGATTCCATCGCTGCTATAGGTTCGCGTAAATATGCGTGAGATAGATTTTTATGAAACTTTTCAGGGATACATTGTAATGGGATATCAGCATTTCGTAAACCAGATTGAAACGGACCTGAAAAATGTCCTTTCGAATTAACATAATGTACTCGATAATCCGGCAGGCTATTAATATCTTTATATCCATTCAACTCATTTTCTACCCATTGATTAAACTCTGGATTCCCTAATCGAGCAGCAAGTACTTTGCATTTTCTAAGCATTACAGCTAGTTCAATTTTTGAATCAATTGCAGCATCTTGTATCTCTCTTAGTAAGGACATTTTATCTCCTTTCTATTTTTCTTCATTATCAATCTCTGTTATTTTTTCTTCCCACATTTTCATTTCTCCTTGTGTGTTTGGCCATACCCACAATATATGGGGGTGGGATAGGTCTATTTTCAGATTATTATAGTCATAAAAATTTTCAATTTGTGAACAACGGCAAATTATATCATCATCTTCCGCTTGTAGAGTTAACGTTTCATCAAACAAAGAGTTTATATTATTTGTTTGCTCGTATTTAATCTTGTGTAATGCCATTAGGACTATTGATTCTTTAGTACCCATTTTAGCTTTTTTCATTGTTGCAGGCACTGGAAAGGGTTTAAGCGTTTTTATGTAGTCTAAAGCGGCATAAGGGCTAAGGGTTATTTCTAGGTTGCCACCTTCGCCTACACTGTTAATGGTGATATACCCTTGAGCATCCAATTCCCTTAATTGCCTGTCAAATTCCTTTAGCTTTTTTTAGCTCTTTATGTTCTGCTAGACTTTTTTTCTTTATTTTAATTGCAATCTCCTCCCATTTCTCGCCATTACAACTGCTTTTTATATTTCTTCTCAAGCATAATTTTAGCAAGTAGTCGGTATGCATCTCGTAATCCGCTACCATCTTTTGTATAGACTATTTTACAAGATAGAAGTGGTTTTTTAGTTTTATTATCAGTGTTTTTCGTCGTACTTAAAAGCTCTTTTTCGTTAAACGATGTTATTTAAAGTAAAAAATGTTTTGCGTAAATAATCAAATGTCTTCCCCGCGAATGGGCCACTCCTACCTTTAGCCAAAAAGAATTTCCCCTTCAGAATCATTGATTGTTGTAGTCGTTTCTACTTTGATTTGTTTTTTCAAAATGTCGGCCGCCCGGAAAATAAATTTTGAAAGTGGGTCCATCTGGGGGTTGCCGGCTGCTTCATCCCAATATTGACCCAGCAACCACAGTTTCTGCTTTGCCCTGGAAGATGCCGTATAAAGCATGTTCCGGGTCATATTGGGCTTGTCGTTTACAACAATAACATTATCAGCTTCACTGCCTTGTGCCTTATGAATGGTGATGGCATACCCCACTTCGAGCCAGTGGGGAAGTTCAGCTTCGGTATATTTGACTGGTGTTTCTATACCCAGAATGTTGTACATGACAATTATGGATTTACTTTCGGAATCGTAAGACACTACAGTGCCCCTGGTGCCGTTGTAGATGTCAATGTTTCTTTCCGGATGACGGTGCTTGGAGATGTAATTGTATCTTTTTATATCCGCATAATCGTTTTTTGTGGTAATCACAGTATCGCCCACATAAATACTGGTTTCCCCGATCTGCTGGTTAGTTGGGTTAAAGCTGGGCCCTAACAATTGATTCAGGCTTCTCGTTCCAGATCGACCACTAACCAAAGGGGATAGAATCAATATATCCTGCGATATAACAAATCCCTGTTCTTTTAAGTCAAAAGCTATCGCTTCTAGGTCCTGTATCGAACCGGTTTTTACCCGGGTTAACCCGTCGGCCTTAAAGACCCCATTTCTGATGGCATTTACAAAGGAACCGATTTCATCTTCATTTCGATATTGGAATCCTAGTGAAACCACCGGAATGTCCAGCAACTCTTGACCAGCCCGGACCAATTGATGAAAGAAACCGGACGGACCGATGGCCGGCAGCTGGGCTATGTCTCCCACTAAAATCAAACGAGCATTTTCATTTTTGGATATAACGTTTAAAAAAGGGAAAAATAGTAGCTACTGGATTGAACGTCAATCACGCGCTAGACGCAGCTACGATAGTCAATTCTGAATTCTCTATTACCGGAAAGTCAGCATGAGCCTTGCCGAGCGTAATTCCATTACTCCCCAAATGATCGATTACGACAAAGTGGGGGATCAGTGGGTCCCGTATCTGATGCGATTTGACCGGCCAAATCGGAGGTTCGGTGCTGTTTCTACAAATCGCTGGGGATTTCGCACTGGTGACGCTCATGATGTCGGTCACGAGTGCCTCGGCTGGAGTGTTGTCGGACGCCATCGGCGTCCGGGCGGCCATCACTTCATTCGCCG
>JAJZSC010000335.1 GCA_021849995.1 Bacillota bacterium
ATTCCTGCGTAACCCTTGTGAGTGCCCAACTTAAAACAAGAACAACTACTAAAGATAATAAATTTTGGCCACCCTTTATAATATGTGCTTCTATTTCTGCAAGGCTTATTTTCTGAAGCAAGTAATATATACCTGTTAAGAATACTGTAAGAAATGCTCCGGCAAAAATAGAAACATTAAAATTTGCGTTGCTTAAAGCACCTAAAAATGTTGATGACTGCGTCCGACCAGTCCACCAGAAAAGGAATATCGTACTTATAAGAAGAATTACAATAGGTATTATAAGATTTTTTACTCTGCGGGGGTATTCTTCAATCTTTTTATCCGCATTTTCTTCTTTCTCCACATGACCCTTTGTAAGTTCATCATTATCTTTAACTCGTCCCAATTTAATTTTGCCAAACCCAAGAGAAAAGAGTGTTACGCCTAATGCTATCAACAGCATTGACCATGAAAAAAAATTCCATACCACACTTTTGACAACTATCATGTACGCACTTTCATTTATACCCACATTCTTTATGTTTGTTGTAACCAGCGTTACCATATATCCCAAATTTGCCGTTGCTATAGGTACTAGTAAAATAAGCTGCAAGCTTGTTACTGATAATATAAAAGCAAACTTTTCTCTAGAAGCTTTCACTTTTTCTAAAAGCGGGTTCATTACAGTGCCAACTGCTATAGAATGGAAAGAGCTATTGAAGAATGTAGGTACACTTAAAGCCCAACTCCAACCCAGAACTCCCTTTTCACTATTTATCCGGCTTCCGATCTTCTCACTAAAGCCTGATATTCCCCCTGCCATTTCGATGAGTTCAGTAAGTGCACCAAAAATAATTAAAAAGCTTAAGGAATAGGCACTGCCTTTATCTGTAAGCACGTCAATAATGAAATCTCCAATAGATGTTATTCCATTAAATAATGATTTGGTGCCTATAAGTGAGCCGATAACCACTCCTGCAACAAGCGCAGGAATAAGTTTTTTTGTTTTAAATGTTATTATTATTGTTGTTAATGCTGGAATTATTGATAGCCATTGCATATAAACTCCTCCCTCTATAATCTGTCTGATTTTTTATAAAGTATTCTAAAGTAAAATAAACAGAAAGATAAGTCTTTATTCATTGAAAAAACCCTCAAAACTATAGTAACACTGCCTTTTGTTTATTCTGTAGTGTTACACAGAATTGGAAAAAATATGCCCTTTCATTTCTGGAAGATAGATTATTTTAATGGATTACCGTCTTTTCGCCCTTTTTTGACCTTCGGTTAAAATATAGAAAAAATTTCAATATTGCGATTAACAAAGGCACTTTAAGCAAGTTAATTTCAAAGTACATTTTCCCTATTTTCGCGCATAAGTACACCACTTAAGGAAACGATTCTTAGTCAGCAAGAATGGACTGAATTAGAAAGTCAAAAGTGAACACAGCGGCCTACAGGAGTGTTTCTGCTGGCCGATGTGTTCATACTTAATCGCCATATGCCTATGACGAAAGGCACGTTCATAAGGGGAAGCTTACTGAATCGGTCCTAATCCAATACAGAAAAAGATATATGAATGATATTTTTTCACTTAATGGTAAAAAGCCTCATCCAACAGCAACTGAAATACCTGCTTCGAAGTTTCCCTGTCCCGGTAGGTCAGCGAGTACAGTAATTGGTTGGTCATCCCCTGAAGAAAAATGTCCATTGCTTTAGCTATCAGGAACCGCTCGCAAAGCAGCAGATTCAAATGCTCCATTTCCTTTTCTCCGCCGAGAGCTTCGCAGATTTTGTTGTAGAGGTTATTCAAGTCTACGATATCAAGGAACGCCCTGATGTCGGCAACAAGATCTGTATAATACTGATCGTATACAGACTCCAGATAACTGCACGAAAGCATCACATCATATAGAGACAGCTTGGTAAAACTCTCCTGATACTTTAAGGGATGAGTATCAATAAATGCCTTGACCTGTTCGTAAAACGGATGATCGTTGCTTTTGGCATCACCTCTGAGTATTTCTGCGCATAGGCTATTCAAGGTACTTTCAGTTTCAAAGCCTTCAGTCGCAGCTTCATATGCCAGTATCCCGTTCATTGCCTCGAATAAGTACGAGAGGTATTTATCCAGTAAATATCTCTGCTTTCCAAGCCTTATACGGATTTCGGTTGCCTGTTTAAGAAATTCCTTAAATGAGTGCTTTAAGTTATCCATGGATGCACTGCCAAGGATACCGGATTCGTTTTTAAAAATGTTCATGTTCTCCCGACCTTTCAAATGTAGTCGGAAGGTTCCCAAGGGCAAGGTATGCCCTTACAAAAAAGCGTACGCTAAGGCGGGCGGCATCACCGCCATAACCCCTTGCATACGCCGAAACTTTAGATTGTGAAACACCATGAAGAGTGTTAGAATAATTGTGTCATAGTGCCGTTTACGGTTGCGCGGGGTGGCTAAATCACCTTTCGCAGGGCTGGTGTGCTAGAATCACACCAGTCTGCTATGACGTTTTTTCGTCCAGGAAACTCCCGTTATTCTAATACAACTCTGATTGGAGAAAAAGTCAAGTATAGATTTGAAGTATCAAAATCGAGCGTTTTATAGGCCCCACTTATAGGCTACAAAAATCGATTTAGAAAATATTAGTAGCTATCTCCGCCAACCTGTGGTAATGTGTGTCGCTGAAGGGAGGTAGTCAAATGAAGAAGCATATTATCACCGGAATACTTATTGTCGCCTGTGCTGTGTTGGGTTCCGTTGTGTGGCCCCGCAGTGCTGAGGACGGGAAAATACCCGCCGAACTGGTAAAACCCGCTGTAATCGCTGAAACTGAGGCAAATCCGGAGGAAACACTACCAATTTTTCTATCTGACGATACTTACGTCCCCGAACCGAAGGGTGCCATAGAAAGTAAACCGGCGGAAACTGAGGTAAATACGACAGAAGATAAAATTCGGACAACTCCTGCCATACCTACAAAGTCAGAGGTATCCACAAACCCCTCGTCGGCTCCTAAGGCTGGAACATTATCCGTTATCAATGGTGAACGGTATATATGGGTACCCAGCTTTGGCTGGGTCAAGGATGAAGGCGGTGGAAGCATCGCGATTCCCGTCGATGGCGAAGGAGACATCAATAAGCAGGTCGGCGTCATGGGCGGAGGCACGACAGTCGGCAATCCCGGCGACGAGCTGACCGGACATAAGGTAGGAAGCATGGGCGGAGACGATGCATCGTCCTCCAATAACGAACCTGCTCCCGGCACACAAAAATACATCGACGGCAAGCTCCATGTGTGGGTGCCTGGCTTTGGGTGGGTTGAATCCAGCGGTGAGCCAAGCGTTGGCACCACTGCAGAGGGTATGTATGAGAACGGCAATAAAATCGGTTCTATGGGAGGCGAAGAACCGCAAGACAGCAATACATCATCTCCGCCAACCGAGCAGCCTGAATCAACTGGTGACGAAATCCATATCGTGTTTGTCGAAACACCAGAGAAGAACAGTACCCCGCCGCCATACAAGCCTGATACAAAAAGTCCATAGAATCTCATACCATAGGAATAATTTAATAATAATAAATTTGCTAAAAGCGAATAACGCCCTGACAGGCCGAATGCGCTCTTTCCCTTCTGCTGTTCGTCTCCACATAGTTTGATAGCTATTAGCTAAACTCCATTCCTTACAATCAGTATCATTTCATCGCCGGTTATCAGCTTTCTCTGATAATCGGCCTTTGCTTTGGATGCCGCCTTCGACCATGTACGAAATTCATCCCGAGTCATGTCCTTGCCGGAGAATTCGGCGTCCAGTTTTCCGTCGGCACGGTAAAAGCGAGAGTAGATTTTATTGTACTCGGTTTCAAATTTACGCAGATACTCATCTGACTCCAAGTTATGTTCAAAACGGAGTAGCGGGCCAATCTCCTGACAGGACTTGCCGTTTTCATTTTCTCTGTCGCAATACTCTCGCTTGCGCTTATCAATAAGCACGAAATACTTGCCGCATAACCCGCACCGCTTGACTTGAATCCCCTGCTTGAGCATCTCAACGAATTCCAGGAACAGCATCTCATCCAGTGACTGCACATGGTAATATGGCAGCAGGCTCACCTTGGATTTGTCTGTGTTTACGGCGGACAGCAACTCTCTTGTATCGGTGATACCGGCATCATTGATCTCCTGTGTTTTTTTGTAATCCAAAAAGCCTTTTTTAGTTGGCATAATCGCAAAGCCAGTCTGGATTGTAAAACTGCTCAAGTTCGGATATTTAAAATAGAACGCATTCACTCGCTCCGCTACCGATCTGTCGGTGTGATTGTCTTTATCAAGACAAAGGCTCAGCGCAAATGAAAATATATCATACAGACTTGCGACGGAATCAAAGTATCGGATACATTCCCTAAGATGTTCCATCCGCTGATGGTTCATCTCTTCGCTTTCATTGTTAACTGCCGCCGTCACTTCTTTCTCATCTTTAAGAACAATAGGTTGCAGCAATATATTATTCAGCGTACCGATCATAAAGAAATGTGCGTATTCGTGCTTGTCCTTAAAAACATCCGCAGCAGCATAGGCAGCCTTTCT
>JAJZSC010000336.1 GCA_021849995.1 Bacillota bacterium
CGATCTAAAGGTTCCCGATGAAATTCCTTGAACCAGCTGAGAGAAAGAATTCCTTTGCCGAAGTGGCTGTCGGATTTCACAAGCTTAATGCGATTGCCGAATCGATGAGATGCTTAAGATGCGACAGGAGGGGCTGATAATGGTAAATCTAACGATAAATAACAAAAAGATTTCGGTTGAGGAAGGAGTAACCATCCTCGAGGCAGCAAAAAGAAATAACATTTTGATTCCTAATCTGTGTTATCTGGAAGGGGTACACAAGATTGGATCATGCCGGATCTGTGTAGTTGAAGTTGAAGGACTTAGGACGCTTCAGGCTTCTTGTATGGTTAATGTAAGAGAGGGAATGGTGGTTCGTACTAATACAGAGAAAGTAAAGAAAGCCAGAAAACTCTTATATGAGTTGATGCTTTCCGACCACCCAAAAGATTGCCTTAACTGTGAAAGGAACCAAAAATGTGAATTCCAGCAGCTTGGGGAGACCCTAAGGTTAGGTGAAGCCCGTTTTGACGGTGAAAAGTCTAAAGCATATTTGGATGAGTCGTCACCTTCAATTGTCCGGGATACTTCAAAGTGTATCCTGTGCCGGAGATGTATTACCGTCTGTAACGAAATTCAAGGTGTAGGGGTATTAAACGCTCAGAAAAGAGGCTTTAAGACTGTAATAGGACCTGCCGCCGAACTTCCACTTAATTCCGTTAACTGTGCGTTTTGCGGACAATGTACAGTTGTTTGCCCAGTTGGAGCCTTGCAGGAAAAAGATGCTATTCAAAGAGTATGGGAGGCAATCTACGATAAAAACAAGCGCGTGATTGTTCAGCCCGCACCTGCGATTAGGGCAGCCTTAGGTGAGGAATTTGGCTATGAACCGGGAACACTTGTCACAGGGAAATTGGTTACGGCTTTAAGAGAATTAGGTTTTGACGATGTGTTTGATACAAACTTTACGGCTGACCTTACAATTATTGAAGAAGGGAACGAGTTCCTGCAGAGAGTAAAGAGTGCAGTCACCGGCGGAGACGCAGTATTACCTATGATTACTAGCTGCAGTCCAGGTTGGATTAAATATGTTGAGCACTCCTTCCCACAGGAACTAGATCACCTCTCAAGCTGCAAATCCCCTCATATGATGCTGGGAGCCTTGGCCAAATCCTTCTATGCCAATAAAATTGGGATAGATCCAAAGGATGTTTTCGTAGTTTCAATTATGCCTTGTACGGCCAAAAAATTTGAAATTAGCAGACCTGAGATGACTAGTACAGGTTATCCGGATGTTGATGCAGTCCTAACCACCAGGGAATTAGCAAAAATGATCAAGGAAGCTGGAATTGACTTCAGCTCACTTGAAGATGGAGCAGTAGATAACCCATTAGGCTTATCTACAGGAGCAGCTGATATTTTTGCAGTTTCCGGTGGTGTCATGGAGGCAGCTTTAAGAACAGTCTATGAAGTTGTAACTGGCCGCGAGCTGCCGTTTGCTAAGCTTCATGTCACACCGATTGTTGGTTTTGACCAGATTAAAACGGCCGAGCTTACAATTGACAATCCGCTCGAGGAATACAAGTTCTTAGAGGGTGTAGCAGTTAAAGTTGCAGTAACGAGCGGATTGAAAGGTGCCAAAGTTTTGATGGAGCAAATCGCCAAGGGCGAATCCCCCTATCACTTCATTGAGGTTATGGGTTGTCCCGGTGGATGTATAAGTGGAGGCGGTCAGCCAAGACCTACCAACAATGAGATAAGAATGAAAAGGCTTCAGGCAATTTACCGGGAGGACGAAGGAAAACAATTAAGAAAATCTCATGATAATCCATTCATTACGGCTATCTATGCTGAATTCTTGGAGCATCCACTAGGGCACAAATCTCATGAATTGCTGCATACTCATTATACGAAAAGAGGAATCTTTAATGAGCAGGTAGAGAGCTAATTAAATAGTTCGAATGGGCTTAGAGACCAAGTGTCTTGAGGCCCTTTTTATTTCTCACTGTAAGGAATAAAAATTATGTTAAGATGTGAAAATAAAAACTAGTTAAACAAGAAGGGAAATCTGAAAATTAACCGAATATAACATAATAAGACATAAATTAACACCTGCTTTACTTTGGTAACATGATCTAACAAACGTTTTGCCGTTGAATAACATAAACACTCTGTTAGGAACGTCATCGTCAGGAGGTTATTATGTTACCTGCCGAAAGAAGAAACCATATTCTGAAGATGCTTAACAAGAATAGCAAGATAGAAATCGAAGTCGTTGCCGTGGAACTTAATGTTTCGCCCATGACAATTAGACGTGATCTCGCCTTGCTTGAAGAACAAGGATTGGCTTACAGAACGCATGGTGGTGCAGTGCTCTATAATGGGTTACATCGTGAGGTTCCCTATAAGTCAAAGGAAACTACTAATATTGATGAAAAAGAAAGGATTGGTCGAGAAGCCAGGAAACTCATCAAAGAGGGATACACACTAATATTGGATGCTGGAACAACAACTTTGGCAATAGCTCGGGCAATTAAGGAAGTTAAGAACTTAACCGTGATAACTAATGACCTAAAGATTGCTCTAGAACTAAATGATGATAGTGATGCTAATGTCTATTGTCTTGGCGGATTAGTGCAAAAAGGCTTAGGAATCACACTTGGTTCTGAGGCGCAAGATTTTCTTTCTAACATAAGGGTTGATATTTGCTTTCTTGCCGCACCTGCGATCGATCTGGATTGGGGAATTACTAATCCTTCTATGGAAAAGGCTAATTTAAAGAAAAAAATGATAAAGGTAGCTGACCAAATCATCTTGGTTACCGATCATACGAAGTTTTATAAAAAAGCATTCGTCCATGTGGCTGATCTAAAGGATATTGATGTATTAATTACTGATTCAGGAGTAGATAGTAAAACAATAGAAGCTATCCGGAGTCTTGGGATTGATACTAGAATCGTATAGCGGCAAAATTACGGTAAAATGAAAGTAGGATTAACGTGAGCAAAATTGTGATAATTGCAGATGACCTGACAGGAGCAAATGCTACTGGGGTTTTGCTAGCCCGTAATGGTTACAGAACGGGAACTTTTCTAAGTTTGGATCAAATAACTAAAGAACTATTTGACTCTTATGAGGTTATCTCATTGACGACTGATAGCCGGGCTTTAGCAATGCAAGATGCTCGTTCTAGGGTACAAGTTTCTGCAAAGGCTATGGCTCAGTTTGGAGTTGATTTATTCAGTAAGCGAATAGACAGTACATTAAGGGGTAATCTTGGAGCAGAAATTGATGCTATCTTAGATGTGTTAGGACCAGAAACTATTGCTGTCGTGGTTGCGGCGTTTCCTAGTTCTGGGCGAATAACTGTGGGTGGTTACTTAATGGTTAACTCTGTCCCGTTAGAGAAAACCTTTGCGGCCAAAGATCCGAAGACTCCTGTGGATAAATCTATCGTAAGTGAAATAATTGCCCAGCAATCAAAATATCAGATTGGTTTGATTAGACTCGAAACAGTCCTGCAAGGCGCCGATCGGATTGGGCACGAACTTACTGACCTTGTTAAAGAGGGTAAACGTATTATTGTAGTTGATGCTGCAACTCAAGAGGACTTAAATAATATCGCATTAGGTGTTCGTCAAACCGGAATAAATGCTGTAGCGGTTGATCCTGGGCCATTTACTGAGGCGATGGCGCGGCACCTCTTGCCGGAGCCTTGTAGACACCCGGGGAAAAAGGTATTGATGGTTGTCGGAAGTGTGACACCACTTGTTCGTGAACAATTAAAAGATGTGGAATTAAATTTTGATTCACATTTTATCTATGCCGATGCTAAAACTCTTATTGGTGACAATGCAGACTCGGAGATTGATAGGGTATGTACTGAGGTACTTTCAAAAGTTAACGATTTTCAGATCCTAGGTGTACGCACCATAAAAAGCGAGGGAGATATTTTAAACATCGAGGACATTGCAGAGGCAATTCAAATGGACGTTGACCAGGTTTCTGAAAAAATTTCCAGTGGACTTGCAAAAATTGCAAGGAAGGTTTTGGATCGAAGTTCGAGCATTTTTGGTGCTTTATATACTAGCGGGGGTGATACTACTGTTGCAGTATGCCACGAAGTGGGTGCTGCAGGAATAGAAGTTAAAGATGAAGTTATTCCGTTGGCTGCATATGGGCGGATAATTGGAGGTCCATATGATAATACTCCGATTATTACCAAAGGAGGGCTAGTAGGAGAAAATAATGCTGTGAGCACTTGTATTGATTATCTGCTTACGAAAATATCAAATGAGTATCATGGATGCTAAATAAATTAATGCTAAATAAATTTCTAGGAGGATTTATATGAATAGACCTATTATCGGGATTCCTTTAGGTGACCCAGCAGGTGTTGGACCTGAAATTGTGGTAAAGGCTTTGGCAAGCAAAGAAATCTACGAAATCTCTCGTCCTGTTGTTATTGGGGATAGTTCTACTGTGTTGCGAGCACTAGAAATTTGCGAATTAGAAATGGATGTCCATTTTATAGATGATCCAGACCAAGGACTTTATGAACATGGAACAATCGAT
>JAJZSC010000337.1 GCA_021849995.1 Bacillota bacterium
TAAGTGTCAGGGTTTTTCTGATTTGTCTATTGCCCGTCTGTCCGGACGGACAGAAGGAGATATCAGGGCTGAAAGAATCATGCATGGAATTACTCCGGTATATAAGACGGTAGATACTTGCGCGGCTGAGTTTGCGTCCTCTACCCCTTACTATTACTCCTCCTATGAAGAGGAGGATGAGGTCAATGTAAAGAATGGCCCGAAGGTAGTGGTGCTGGGATCTGGACCGATCAGAATCGGGCAGGGGATAGAGTTTGACTACTGTTCTGTCCACGCTTTGTGGGCCTTGCAGGAAGCCGGGGTCGAATCCATTATTATTAATAATAATCCTGAAACGGTTTCTACTGATTTTGATACCGGGGATAAACTTTACTTTGAGCCGCTCACTCTTGAAGACGTGCTCAATGTGATAACTAAAGAACAGGCTGATGGAGTATTAGTCCAATTCGGCGGGCAAACCGCGATAAATCTGGCAGAGCCCCTGCAAAAAGCCGGAGTGCGGATTTTAGGAACACCTTTTGATGCCATAGATATAGCTGAGGACCGGGAGCGTTTTGCTAAGCTGCTTAGCAGTTTGGGGATTCCCCAATCGGAGGGGCGTGCGGCCACTTCGGCCGAACAAGCGAAGGAAATAGCTGAGGATTTAGGCTTCCCGGTGCTGGTCAGACCCTCCTATGTCATCGGAGGCCGGGCGATGCAGGTGGTTGAAAACTTGGGTGAACTTCAAGAATACCTCCAGAAGGCTATTTATCTCTCCTCAGATCACCCTATCCTGGTTGATAAATACCTTGAAGGCAAAGAGGTTGAGGTGGATGCCGTCTCTGACGGGAAAATCACTGTAATACCTGGAATCATGGAGCACATTGAAAGAGCTGGAGTTCATTCTGGTGACAGTCTGGCAGTTTATCCTCCGCAAAGTCTGACTCCAAACGAAATCCAGCAACTTGAAGACTATACCTGTAAAATTGTTAAGGGCATGGGAGTTAAAGGGCTAATTAACATTCAGTTTGTGGTTGTAAACGGTAAAGTATATGTATTAGAAGTAAACCCCAGAGCCAGCCGTACTGTTCCGATCATCTCCAAGGTTACCGGGATCCCACTGGTAAAGCTCGCAGTGCAAGTGGCCCTTGGGCAGAAACTTGAGGAGCTGGGTTATTCACATGGATTGGCTCCGGAGGTTCCGTTCGTAGTGGTTAAGGCTCCGGTATTTTCCTTTGAAAAGTTGACCAAAGTCGAAACATCCCTGGGTCCGGAAATGAAATCAACCGGGGAAGTCCTGGGAATGGATACAAGCTTCGGGCATGCCTTAGCCAAAGCATTTGCAGCTTCTCACGTATCTCTTCCTGCTGAAGGCAACATCCTGGTCTCGGTTGCTGAAAGAGACCGGCCGGAAGCTATGAGTCTTACTCGTGAGCTTGAAAGGCTGGGCTTTGGGGTTAAGGCAACAGGTGATTCTGCCAAGGCTCTGGCTTTATGCGGGGTTAAAGTAGAGGAAATCGGCGAAGGAAGTGAACAGCTTCAAGAGTCTGTAAAGAAAAAGGCGTACTCGTTTATTCTAAGTACACCTGTGAAAGGAAAACCGGAAGAACGCACAGGGTATCTGCTTAGGAGATTAGCCGCAGAGCACCGGGTACCCTGTTTTACCTCGATGGATACTGCTAAAGCCGTTGTTAGAGCTTTGAAGGAAATAAGGGGTGGCACTGAGCCAAAGGCGTTTTCTCTGCAGGAGTATTTGGCGATCTAAGGATCAATTTTTGTAAGCGCAATGAAACAAGTTTAACAAATTTAGAAACTCGCTAAATCTATACAACAGCAGTGGGCTCGTCCTACTGCTGTTTACGTTTAGGCATTTTCTTTGCAGAAATATGAAAATCTAAAAAATCTATTAAATTAACATATATTCTATTAACATTTGGTGCTTTCAGACTTTAAACATACTTGTGCTTATAGATGTGTTGAGGCGCTTCGGGATTTCTTACGCTATTAAACATTTGATAATAAACTATGGCAGATATACAAATATATATACTTTTAGTTGACAAAATTGTATACTTGATCTATTCTAAAGACTAGATAGGAAGGAGGTGATTCTGTTGGAACAGACTTTACTTAAATTAATCAAAGAGAAATGCCAAGAAGAGGTCAGAAAGAAATTTCACGAATTGGCTTCCGGACATAAAACCGTCAAATGGAGTAACCATTCCTTAGCTGAGTTGGATGCAGATGGTCTGTCAACCGAGGATATTAAGAATTCGATTGATTCACTTGAGTTGATTGAGATGTATTGGACATATGGGTTTAAGTCTCCCAAATTCATTTTTTATCTTTTTGTTCCGAATAAGGTACATACTCATATTGTTGTGTTGTATAACGAGGAGTTTGTTGTTGTGAAAACCGCTTATTTGGCCACCGATTCCAATAAATTTGAAGCTGATGGAAAAACAAGAGTCCGTAACTTTGAAAATTAAAGGTGGGGGGCTGTGCCTGCCTAGGTACCTTTTAGATAAATATAATATTAGAAATTAAAACACACAATATAATAGTAGATTTTATTAATGATTCTGCTGCTGAAGCCCTCATTTTAGCTCTAAACATGCTGCTATTAGTGTTAACTATTAAAGTGTATAACTATATCTGGCGGCCGAAATTGCGAATGAGACTTTTTGTAGTGGAATCACTCTAATAAAAATTTTGGATCTTAAAGCTATTGACGTTAGGGAACATTAAACAATGGATTGCTAATTAGAGTATAGAAAAGCTAGATTAGGAGGGGTTTTAATGAAATGCGTGTTTTGCGGTAAAGACTTGGCCAAAAATCACGAAACAATTGAACGTAGGATAAAAGGCAGATTATATTACGTTAAAAATGTCCCCGCAGATGTATGCAAGTTTTGTGGAGAAGTTTATATTGATGATGAGGTTGTATCTAGTATTAACAAAGCATTAGAAAAGGAAAGACAAAATGAGTTAACCGGTACAGAGGTAGTAGACTTTAGAGAATTAAGTGGACTTTCAAATAATCACTCTGAAACGCCTAATAAAAAATTAGCTTTGATTTAAGATGGAAAAGATAGAACTAAAGAATAGCTTGAAAGAAGTTAGGCGACATCTAGGGATCACCCAAAACGAGGTAGCCCAAAGAATTGGTGTTCAAAAAGCATATTATAGTCGATTGGAACGTGGTGAATTTGTTCCAAATATTAAAACGTGCATTGAAATAAAACTAGCTTTGATTGAGATATATTACGAACGTACTGGTAAACATCTAGAAAAACTAACACTTGATCGCTTATTTTATCTAAATTCTGATTAAAGGCAGATTTAAGCCCGAACCTCACTAACAAATCATGAATCTAATGAAAATAGGGCTTAAATAACCACCGCGCTGCATTTAGTAAAAATAGAGGGTTTGCGACACTTTGCCAATATACTGTGAGTTGAGGTGCGTTGCAAACCCTTTAAATTTTCAAATCTAATTCTAAGCAAATTCTAAGCTATCAGTGCTAAACTTAGCTAATTAATTCTCAAGGAGTGATCCTATGCTTAGCTATTCTTTTCGTATATTGGTAGTTGACGATGACCCATCGATCAGGCAAATGTTGTCTTTAGGACTCGCCCAAGAGGGATATGAAGTTAAAATAACAGAGAACGGGGAAAGTGCACTCGAAATAGTCCCGGGCTTTGATCCCCATATCATAATTCTTGACATCATGATGCCTGGAATGGATGGCTATGACCTGTGTGAGGCTCTTCCGGAAATATCTAAAGCGGCGATAATTATGCTCACAGCTAAAGATAAATCAGAAGATATAGTCCGCGGCCTGCGTTTAGGCGCTAACGATTATCTTGTTAAACCTTTTCATTTTCAAGAGCTTTTAGCCCGAATTGAGGTCCAGCTTAGAACCCGTTTTCCTCACTTATCAGGGCAGCGGAGTATTGGGGATTTTATCATTGATGAGAGTTCTCATACCATTACATACCAGGGAAAAAGCTTGGCATTGTCCCCAACTGAGTATAAACTTCTGTCATATCTCTTATGGAATCCTAATCAGGTGCTTAGCAAAAACGCTATTTTGACACATGTGTGGGGATATGATTTTGAGGGAGAGGAAAATATCGTGGAGGTCTATATCCGGTATTTGCGTGATAAAATCAAAGATAGCTCCCATAGGGTTATTCAGACAGTTCGGGGAGCGGGGTATCGGTTGGTTCCGCAGCAAATGTGAAGGGAATATGGATGAAAAATAATGGATGTCTCCAGGATTTTGTTTACACCGGTCACTTGGTAAGCTACGCGGACCAAACTAGCACTCAAATTACTTCGCTCCAACACGAAAGCCTCCAGTGGAGGGTTTTGCCGAAGCCGCCAGCTCAAAGAGATAGCCTAACGGCGAAGGATTGTGATTCGCCGACAACTGAGCCAGGGATGGCGAATTTGGAGGGCATCCCGCAGCTTGCATCCAGCAGTTTCGTCCTTAGCTTGCACCAAGAAGAGAGTATAAATCTATGGCGGCATAAGTGCATCTAGGCAGTTGCC
>JAJZSC010000338.1 GCA_021849995.1 Bacillota bacterium
CAATTGATTCAAATAGTATGTGCACTGGGTGATCTATCGTTCGTATAATAGGATTTTGCAGACCTTGATCCTTGATATTTCGAGAATGCATGAATTTTTCTATTTAAATACCACTTGACCATCCCTCAAGGAGTCTATGATGGCTAAAGACTCTAACTGCAAGCCTTTTCCTTCTATTTGCTTTCTACCATTTTGAAATGCTTTTTCTATAACGATACCAATTCCAGCGATCTCTGCATCACATTGACTTAATAATGAAATTAATCCCAGTAATGCACACCCACTGGCAAGGAAATCATCGATGATCAATACTTTGTCATTCGGACTTAAGAAGTCTTTTGAGACTTTAATCGTATATTCCTGATCTTTGGTATAAGAATAGACCTTGGCTTCGTAAACATGTTGGTTCATATTGCTCCCAGCATGTTTTTTAGCAAATACGACGGGAACATTATTAAAGTATTGAGCAGTAATACTAGCAATGGCAATCCCTGATGTTTCTATGGTTAAGATTTTTGTTATTTCTTTACCAGAAAACCGGCGCTTAAATTCCTTACCCATTTCATTAAACAGATGAATATCTAATTGGTGATTCAAAAAGTTATCCACTTGAATGATTCGATTGTCGATTATTTTCCCGTGTGTACAAATTTTGTCTTTCAAGAGTTCCATGATATAAGTGTTCCCTCCTCAGTTATAAAGAAAACTTGGCTGGCGCCAAGCCTTCTTGCGCAGGCGGCTGCCTGGTTGCACTATATGCCACTCAAAAGTTATTCTTTCTGACAGGTGTAAAAAACACTCCCAAAGAATTTCAGAAGTATAAATGCAAAAATGTAATAATAGTAGGATAGCTTGACCATTGTAAAAAATCAACTAGTTTAATTTACTAGTTTAATCATGGCTCGTTTTTGCAATTGTAACCCTGGACAGAAGGTAAATCCTTCAGTTCAGGGTTTTCGTATGCTTAGAACTAAGTTTAAGTTCAAAAATGATTTTTATGGATTGGATAGAAGGGAATTAATCTCGTAGTTAGATGTAAAAGGCATAGAAAAACCCCCATAAGGGGTTTTCCTATGCCTTTTACTCGTTTCTATGGTGTACAAACTTATTGACTCTTCCACATACCGGACATTCCACTTTTACTTCATATTGGGATAGACTAATTGCAACTATTTTTGTACCTGCTGGGCTCACAGTGCGGACCCCTTTGGTTGGTTCGGAATAATGCCAATCGATGATTTTGGTGCACTCAAAGCACTGGCTTTTTCCTTCGATATACATTAAATCCCCCCTTTACTTTATTTTATAGTTTCGCCGTATTCATTGAGATACCTTGTTCAATAAAAATAAGATCCAAAATACTTTGCAAAGTGGATTACCAATACAAAAGACTTTAGCCGTGGAAGCTAAAGCCATTTCTAATGGATTGATATAGGATTTTTGCGGCAGTAGGGTGGCCTAGCTAATTAACAGCATACTTTTCCGTCAAGTAATTCAGGGTTATCAAACCAATTTCCCAACACTTTAGGCTGTTCAATTCTGCTTAACATTTCTATAAATTTTTCGTCTTTATCCACTACAATCCAATCGCCAGACTGCTCGCTATATTTAACCATTCCAATGTTAGTGGCATCTGGATAATTGACCTTACCCTTAACGAAAAACGAAATAATATCGTTGCAATAAATTTTTCTACTTGGTTCTTGACAATCCCAGTAATTAGTGAACTGCATTATCTCTATATCATAGATAGTAGTTACATCTTCTTCCCAATCGTTTTCATAGTGATTAGATAAGCAATCTAGGGTATAGTGAATTCCATTTTCTGTGACATAGACTGGATATTCTTTGTGCCCTAATTTTTTGAGTTCCTTTGGAAGCCATAAATCTTTGTTGTAAACCATCGTTCTTTGTTTATTGTCGTAAGCCCGAAATTCCATATCCCTCATTCTTACTCCTCTAATCATTCCTATAAATTTCTAAAACACAATCTGAAAATTTTAGACTTATTGCCTATTACCAAATCTAACCTTCTATGTGTAAAGGATTTTCTATTTTCAGTATAATCTAAAACTATCAGACGTCTATGGTGGAATTTCAAAATTCTAAAAATTAATCATCTTTATACAATTAAACTTCCATGAATATTTTAAGTACATCTATTACTTTAAATAAACTCAAAATTTAAACTTACTTTAAAGTTTTGTAGAATATGCGTTGTTGAGGTTGAAGGCTGGAGAGGCTTACACCCAGCCTGCATTACCAAGGTTGAAGAAGGGATAGTTGTTAAGCAATCTATCATTTCATAGAAGTTATGGGTTGTCAGGGTGGTTGCATCAACGGTGGCGGTCAGCCAATTATCATGGATAAATCGAAGACTGAAGAAGTTTGCAGGCAGAGAGCCTCTGGCATCTATACTTTGGACAGAACAGCTGTGAAGAGAAAATCTCATGAGAACCCTGAGATTAAGAAGATATACGAAGAATACCTTGAAAAACCAGGTAGCCATATGGCACATCACCTGCTGCATACACATTATGTAGCTAGGAACTAAAATATAATTTTTAATATCTGAGGCGTAATAGCGCCTCTTTTTTTGCACCTATCGCTGATAGCCAGGACCAGACCGTACCAGCTTGGATTAAGACGACCAGTAACGCGCTGATCGAGATGAATATAAGTGTCGACCCGATGTAATCGATTTTATGCTCTTGTTTATGGACAGTTTCGCCAAGAAACTGGTACCCTGTCAACCCTAATTCTATATGTTCCCGCTGGTTAAATTTCCGTATGACTGCGTTGTCGTCAATCGCAATACAACCAGTATTACTCATTCCTCCGCCTTGTCCTCCGAAAATTTTCCTCAGCGGTTAACATAAGTTTAGAGTTGACAGTGTACTAGCTATATTTCTCTCTCTGACCGTCAAGGAGGTTTTCCAATCTATAAACAGTTCCACGAATTATTCTTCTTGGTTCTAGGGTAAGCGGTCAGGCAGGCAGATTTCCGGTTTAGCGACCTAGCTATAGTGTCTGGTGTGGTTGCAGAGAATAATCAAAGAACTGGTTATTTGTATAAATTCCTCAAAAAGGTTATTCTAATTGTAGAATGACCTTGGATGGAGGGGTATTTTTGAACGATTTGTTGCCTTCGATAATAAGTATTTCTATAGGATTTGCGATAGGTGTTTTGATTATAAGACTCAAGCGAAGACGCACTTCTGCGAAAGAACAGGCAAAGAATAAGGGGTCAAAATTAGGTACTAAAGCTAATGGATCCAAAACCAAGAACAAGCGTCGTTCCAAAGGATAAACTACTTCACCCGCCCGCTGAGAGAAAGCGCATACGAAATGCCTGAATTCTTTCTAGGACTATTTCCTTCTCGGCGAGAAACGTCACGTGCACAACGGGAAGTGTGATTGATCCTAAAGTGATCGCTTGTTCTGTGCTTAAACGGACTTCCCATCCGGGTCCATGGATTTGTTCTCCATCGATAAGCGCGCCGCCAAGGTCGAGGAAGTAATCAAGAAAGACCTCGCGTTTTAACCCACGCATCTCTAAGGTCTGAATAGTGACCCCCATTTTCGACCCTCCAATTCCTAACTCTAAGCTTTTACTTTTTACTGAGAAATTTAAATATCCATTATCTATTTTAAAAAAAGAGACGTCCAAGAATTGGAACGTCTTAAGTATTCATAGGGCTCTAAATCAAAAGCAGAAAATACTTATGGGTAACTTATGTTTAATTCCTTCATCTTCCGATATAAGGTATTTCGACCAATTCCTAAGAGACGGGCTGCCGGGGCAATCTTTCCGTTAGTTTGTGCCAGAGCGCTTAAAATCGTATGTCGGGTTTGCTGAGTGAGGAGAGGTTGAGTTTTCCCAGACTCAAGCCCTGAAGTGTTTCTCAATTCCAACGGCAAATCGTCTAGCATTAACGATGGAGTATTAGCCATAGCGACCATGCCTTCAATACAATTTTCCAATTCACGGACATTCCCAGGCCAGGAATGGGCAAATAAATAAGAATAAACCTCTTCCTCGATTCCTAATAAGGGTCTACCCAAGAGAGCACATGATTTTTGAATAAAATGAGGAACAAGTTCGCGGATATCTTCAAGCCGTTCGCGCAGCGGGGAAAGTTCGATAGAAATCACTTTAAGCCGGTAGAAGAGATCGAGACGAAAAGCTTGGGTCTCAACAAGAGCTTTCAAATCTTTATGAGTGGCAGCGATGACTCGGACATCAACCTTATGGGGCTTGGTACTGCCAACACGTGTGATTACTTTTTCCTGAAGGACACGGAGTAGCGCCACCTGTGCATTCAGCGGCATGTCACCAATTTCATCGAGAAAAATAGTCCCTTGATGGGCGAGTTCGAATTTTC
Organism: Bacillota bacterium; assembly: GCA_021849995.1. GTDB lineage: Bacteria > Bacillota > Desulfitobacteriia > Desulfitobacteriales > Desulfitobacteriaceae > JAJZSC01. The sequence continues at coordinate 4,386 of JAJZSC010000338.1, forward strand.
CGGGCTGCCCACCTCGGCGAGCTCCACGCCGTCGACGAAACGTCCCTCGTTGAGGCACACGTCGGGCAGTAGGTAGGTGGCCTCCGGGTCCTCGCTCACGGTCCGGGAGACGTCGGCTCCGGTGAGGAGT
>JAJZSC010000339.1 GCA_021849995.1 Bacillota bacterium
CTGGATATTCAAGCTTCATATGAAAGTATGATGAATCTTCAGGCTGCCGGAATGGCGGGCGTGGACTTTGTTCTCCATGCAGCAGGCATCTTGGAATCATACATGTCCATGTCTATGGAAAAATTTATTATGGATGACGAAATTTGCAGTATGGTACGGCGTTTTCTGAGAGGAACTAAGGTTGAGGTAGAAGATTTAGCTGTGCAACTGATCCATGAAGTGGGTCCGGGGGGACAATTCCTAACTACAGACCATACTTATCAAAATTTCGGCACAGAGTTTTGGCAGCCGACCCTATCGAATAGAGAAACTTATGACCAGTGGAGACTAAACGAGTCTTTGCCAATTATTAACCGAGCTGAAAAACGCGTAAATGAAATTTTAGACAATTATGAGATCCCCTACTTAGACAGGTCAATCGAGCGAAAACTGAAAGAAATGGCTGGAATCCTGGATTAGGTAGCAGGGCAGAGTCACTTGGGCCAGACCATTTAGCTTGGGTCAGGGGAACGGATCTCAGAGATATTAATCTGGTAGAAGAAAGCAATGGCGTGTCGGAAATTCTCAGGACATTAGAAGAAAAATAAATAACCACGACCTGACAATAATCATCAAGTCGTGGTTATTTTGTTTGCTTTAATTATGATGGCAGCTGAATCTATGTTAATTTAGCTGCCATCAGTGCCAATTTTACTTCCTCCTGGCTCTATCACATCGTTGCTAGGGAGAGGAAGCATAGTTGTACTTGGATTTTGAGGGTAGGATTCACTTTGATAAATAACCTGAGCGTCTTGATTCAGCTGACTCATCAGAGAAGGGGAATTTTTGGCTTGGTCAACCAAGTCCAGAAGCACAGCAGTACCTTTAACCGCAGCTCGCCGGGTGGCAGCCCTGGCTTCAGGTGAAACTGTTAAAACCAAAGCTGCTGCAGCAAATAAGAAGCCAAACGGGGATTTTCGGATAAATTCAAACATTAAATTGAGTCCTCCTTAAGAATCGGTAAGAGAAAAATAATTATCCTATTTTATGCCCTAAAAGAGGGATAAATATTCATGCTGCTTTGAATAAATAGCAAGGCTAATAGCCCATACTAATTTTTGTTACTTACACGGTCTTAACATTCCTGTAAAAGTTTCTTAATACTCAATAGATAATATTAACGTTACAGGAAAATTTAAGGTGGACATAAACATCCAAGGGGGACGCACCTTGCTAGGGGTAATCTGTAGCAGAGCCAGATTTTTGCATTTGCTACCCGGAAGATTAAGGGTAGAAGTATATGGGCTTAAGTACAATAGACAGATCTCAGATTTGATAAAGAGAAGTTTTTCGGCTATAGATGGAATTCTCTTGGTTAAGCCATGTTCAGATACAGGAAGAGTTTTAATTCAGTTTGATGAGCGCAGAATCTCCTCTAGGCAAATAATTGACTTTATTATCACCTTGGAGCGGACCAGCTTGAAAACTTACACTATTTATAATAATGCACATGAAATTAAGCCTGAAAATATACCTCCTGTTATTCCTGTAAAAAGTTGCGCAGACGTACCTTCAATAAATAATAACGAGATAAACTTTCCTGAGATTTGCAGGTTAGGTCATGCTGCAGGAGCGGAGACTAAGTCTCAAATGTTTAAAGAGCGATCGCTAACTAAGCAGGCTCAGGCAGAAGTAGCTGCAAGCAGCCAAGCTCTGTCTTTAAATCATTCGGCAAGATTTGCTTTGCCTAATGTTTCAGTTCCAATGGCCCTCTCTGCTGGTGGGTTCGGAGTGCTGACCCTTAAGCAGATATTAACCGGGAGATCGGCCATGGCGCGAAGCCCCGCTGCCTTTAATGCGGCCGCCTTAGTTTCCGTGGTAAGTGGTTACCCACAGGTGAAAAGAACTGCCCAGGCCATATTACCCCAGGGCAAATTAGACTTTCTGTTAGGTGCTAGTGCTCTTGGTCTTGCATTAGTCCGGGAAAACATCGTAGTGCTTGCTGGGCTCACCATTTTACAACTGGTAAAGTGGAAGAAAAGCCAGTTGCCTGAGAACTACTCCGAAGCAAAACCCGCTCAGATCAGGGAAATTAGGTCTTACAGTGAAAAGGCCGGCAAACGAAACCTATTGCTGGCTGGTGCAGCTTGGGCACTAACTCGTGATCCACTAATCGGACTGGCAGTACTGCTTGCCGGAAATCCGAGAGTAACCACAGCTCCGGCAGAATACGCCTGGAGTCAAGCTGATTATGCAGCGACCAGCGGGAATCTGTTTATTCCTGAAAACACTTCGCTTGAGCAACTTGCCAAGGTAGATACTGTCATACTTGCTGACACTAGTGTCATCATGAATAACGATGACCTTAAAGTTCAGAGCATTGTTGACCAGGATAAGGAAGTTGATCTCTGGGCTTCAGCAGCTTCCCTGATGAAAAAGACTAATCATCCATGGAAAGATGAAGTGTTGGAACAGGCTCACAAGTTTAGAAAAACAATCAGGTCGGCCTTTAAGGTTGAGGAGTTTGAGCAAGGAGTAAGTGCTTCAGTTAATGGGTCCGAAGTTCTTATCGGAACTATCCGGTTTTTACAACAACACGGGGTAGATTGCGATCATAACCTGATTGAGGTCAAGAGGGAGGAGCGACACGGCTTTGAAGTATTGTGCTTAGCGAAGAATAAAGAGTATCTGGGCAGTATTAAAAAGAAACCTCAAATAGGGGTTAACCCTGAGTACAATGAACTCGTAACAAAACTCAGGGAAAGGAATATTAAGATTTGTGTTTTAGAAAACAGCCAAAACCTGAATGAAGACGACTTATCTCAGTATGGTATAGATCAGAGCTTAACAACAGTTCCGAAAGAGGAGATAACTGAAAAACTAGCAGCTTGGCATAATTCCGGCACAGAGTTTTTGTTTATAGCAGGACATAAAGATCCTTTTACTGGAAGAATCCTTTCCCATTACATATTAATGGAGCAGGGATATCCGGTAGTCTCTATAGATGATCTCAACCGTCTAAACAAATCTATAGATTATGCCCGAAAGATTGACCAGGTAGTTAAACAGAATTTTGCTGTCGGTAAATTTTGGAACATGATTGGGATGGCACTAGGGGTTACAGGTTATCTCAGTGCACCGGTAATCAATCTTATTGGTGATGCGGTCACCTTGGCATTGCTGGCTCGAAGCAAGCGGACAAGCGAGGAAAGACTGATTTTAGGTAATAAGGGTACTAAAGTTACTCCTCTATCTAAAGTAAATTCGAGCCCTGAATTAGCTACCCTCCCTACTGATCGGACTCAACCTCAACCTAGAAGACCTTCAGAGAAAGCCTGGCATTCCATTGCTGAGGCAGATGTCCTTAAAATCTTTGGAGTAAATGAACAAACTGGACTTTTGGCTGACCAGCTAAAAGAGGCAAAGAGCAAATTTGGGCTCAACCAACTGGAACAAAAGAAACCCGTTCCCTGGATAGTGTCCTATTTAGGTCAGTTTAAAGAATTTACTACATTAGTTGTTCTTGGGACATCCCTGTTAGCCTTTGTCTCAGGAGATATCTTTGATGGACTTGCCATGGGGTCAATTCTCCTGATAAATGCAGGCATCGGAGCAGTTCAAGAACGAAAAGCTGAAAAAGTGATTGATGCTTTAAATGAATATCAACCTCCTAAGTGCAAGGTGCTGCGAGGTGCCAACCATCTGGAGATGAATGGGAATGAACTGGTTCCCGGTGATATTGTAAGTTTCGAGGCGGGTGATAGAGTGCCGGCTGACCTCCGGCTTATTCGCACTTGGAACCTAGAGGCCAATGAGGCTGCTCTAACTGGTGAATCCCTTCCGGTTGCGAAAACTACCTTGGTTCTTAAGGCGGACTGTCCCCTGGCTGAACGAAAAAACATGCTCTATATGGGGACAGATATTACCCGGGGTAAAGGGATAGGTATAGTAGTACGGACAGGGATGGATACGGAGATAGGGTACCTGATGTCTCTCATGAAGGGGCAAGAAAAGGTAGTCACACCTTTGCATGAGCGTGTAACCAAGATCAGTAAGACATTCGTTAAAGGGGCAGCCATTGCAGCCGGAACCGTTTTTCTTGTAGGACTTCTAAGGGGCAGAGGGGTAAGGGAAATGATTACTACTTCCATTACCTTAGCTGCGTCAGCGGTACCAGAGGGGCTTCCAGTTACGATTACCATTGCCCTGAGTGCTGGAATATTCCGCATGGCCAAGAGAAATGCTCTAATCAGAAAGCTTTCGGCTCTCGAAACATTGGGCCGTACCACGGTAATCTGCACAGATAAGACAGGAACATTAACGAAAAACGAAATGACGGTTAAGCGCGTGGCTACAATGGATAAGGTCTGGACAGTGACAGGGGACGGGTACAACCCCCAAGGCCAGCTCATGGAAATCCAGAGCAAGCTTGGGATAGACCAGGCTGCACCTGCAACTGAAAGCGAACTTGCAACTGATACTGAGGAAAACTCTGAACTTACAATTCTCTCTCGCAGTGCACTGTTAATCAA
>JAJZSC010000340.1:0-945 GCA_021849995.1 Bacillota bacterium
AAAAATGGTTCAAGGTGAGCTAAAGTATTAAATTCCATTGTTAATAAAAACATGAGAAATCTGGAAAGGAGCCGCAGGTCCGCCTGACTTCTCATGGGTTATTTTGGGTAAGGAAAAGAAATCCGGTGTTTCGCATTCGGCAATTTTCCTGATTTTAGTTAAATGGTAGGGTAGGCCCTACTTCACTTTTTTGGGGAATAAAGGGAGCTCCGAGCCGGTTGAAACCTACTCGAGAGATTTAATGTAAGATTAGGCCCTGATGTGTCAAAGGGCAGTTGTGGAAGAACATGGTAAAGATTAAGCTTTCATGGTATAATTAAAACTAAAGTATTGCGTGAAAAAGGTGACTTGATGAATATTTATTCATTACTTGATTTATATAAGGCGACCCTAGATGAGCGTAGACCCTTTGAGGGGGAGATGCTTAAACAACTTAAAGATTATTATCGTATTGGTCTTACTTGGTCATCAAATGCTCTTGAGGGAAATACTCTTACGGAAAGTGAAACTAAAGTGCTGCTTGAGGATGGTTTAACCGTAGGCGGTAAACCTTTACGTTATACCTTTGAGGCTATTGGTCACGCCAAAGCCTATGATTTTATGTATACTCTGCTCAACAACAGAACCCTATCTGAAAGTGATATCCTTACAATGCATCAAATGTTTTATGAAAGTATTGAAAAGGAGGATGCCGGAAAATACCGAGACATTGATGTATTCATCACTGGATCCAAGTACCCAGTAACAAACCCAATAAATATACAGAAAGAGATGGATAAACTTTTTTCTTGGATTGAGGAGAATAGAGAGAAGCTTCATCCGGTCGTTTTTGCGGCTCAGCTTCATAAACGGTTTGTCTTTATTCATCCTTTTAAAGATGGGAACGGAAGAATTGCCAGGTTAATCATGAACACTGCATTGATACAGGATGGATTTATAGATCGG
>JAJZSC010000340.1:955-4486 GCA_021849995.1 Bacillota bacterium
CTCCCATTCTAAGACATGAATACATTCAACTTCTCGAAAGGGCTCATAAAGATGATAAACCCTTTGAAGAGTTTATTGCTGAGAGGGTCCTTGAATCACAAAAGGAAATCATGCGTCTTTTACATATGCCAATACCTAAAAAAGTATGAAAGAGGCGTTGAGATCATAAAAATGGATGTGGAAAGCGATAGACAGTATTGTCATCGCTTTTTAGTTTGCTTTTTTACTTAAACACTCTAGAATAAATTAAAAGGGAATAAGATCGAGCGCTTATGGAACATATGCTTCGGTAAGGGACGAATGAAGTTAGATAGGGAAGCGCCGGACTGCCTTAAATTTTTACGAGGGTAATCTTATGAATTTCGCAGAACTCTTAGAGAAATATAATTCCTTGTTAAGGGAAAATCAAAAACTTCAGAATGAAATTAGTCGATTAAAAGAGCAGTTGTGTAAAACCAAGGAGCCTGAGGAACCCATTATAAAGGTCTTAGATTCAGGATCTGGGCAACTGTCCTTCTTAAGAAATTTAGAATCAGCCGAAGAAAAATTGCAGCCGACTATTATATGCAAATTCTCAGATCCGATGGATAAGATTCGACTTTTTAGATCCTTGTTCAAAGGCAGGGAGGATGTCTTTGCTAAGCGGTGGCAAAACCAAAAAGGTAATTCAGGATATTCGCCGGTCTGTAGTAATGAATGGCAGAAGGGGCTTTGTCCTAAACCTCAAGGAAAATGCTCCGAATGTGATCATAAATCCTACGTTCCATTAAATGACACTCTGGTTGATGAGCATTTGAGGGGCAAAATGATTGCGGGGATTTATCCCTTGTTGCCCGATGAAAATTGCTGGTTTGTCGCAGCTGATTTTGATGATGAAGAGTGGCAAAAGGATATCAGCGCTGTTCGAGAGGTTTGTAAAGAGTTCGACATCCCTATTGCCGTTGAACGCTCCCGCTCAGGAAATGGTGCTCATATCTGGATATTCTTTGAACAAGCGATTGGTGCTTCTTTAGCTAGAAAACTTGGTTCAGCCATCATTACATATACCAGTTTAACGGATGTCTTCGAGACGAACAGCAAATCGCAGCGCGGGAAATGCTTAAACATACGAATGGGGTACTATCAGGTACGACAGCTTTTGGCAAGACTGTTGTAGCCATTAACCTTATTGCTGAGCGAAAAATGAACACATTAATCTTATTAATCTTAGTTGATCGGGTCAGCCTTGTATCCCAATGGAAAGAAAGGCTTGAACAGTTTCTCCTGATCCATGAGGTCATGCCCGAAGAGGAAGGGAAAACACGTAGACGAAAAAAACAGGCAAGCATCATTGGACAACTCGGAGGGGGAAAAGATAGTTTAACGGGGATTATTGACATTGCGGTCATGCAGTCCCTGTATAGACAAGGTGAAGTAAAAGAGTGCGTGAAAAATTATGGTTTGGTTATTGTAGATGAATGCCATCATGTATCTGCTGTTAGTTTTGAACACGTGTTAAAACAAGCATCTGCTCAATATGTCTACGGATTAACGGCAACACCGACTCGCAAGGATGGACATCGTAACCAACAGATTATTGAAGATGTAATCAAATGCTATAATAACGGCCGGAACTGCTTAGTTCTAACCGAACGAACGGCTCATGTCGAGTGGATAGCTCAAGAATTAAGTAAAAACATTCCGGATGTTCTTACGCTGACTGGGGGCATGGGAGCAAAAGCTGCGAAAGAGATGAGGGAAAGGATTGCAGATATCCCAGTCGATCATCCCTTGATTTTAGTGGCTGCCGGGAAGTATATCGGGGAGGGGTTTGATGAACCACGGCTTGATACGTTGTTTTTGGCTATGCCGATATCTTGGAAAGGGACTTTGCAACAGTACGCTGGGAGGCTCCATCGTTTGTGGGAAGGTAAAAGTGAAGTTCAGATTTATGATTATGTAGATGTTAATGTCCGAATGCTGGAGAAGATGTACCACAAGCGCCTATCAGGTTACGCTTCAATCGGATATAAAGCAAAAAGTGAAGAAAATATTAGCTCTAATGTCATAGACATTATTTTTGATAAACAGAGTTTCTTACCTGTATACAGCAACGACCTTATGAGCGCAGAAAGGGAAATTATTATTGTCAGATTTCCAAGGTAAGAATCCAAAAGGTTTAGTGGAAGCACTTGAATTGTTAAAGCAAGAAAAGGTAAGCCTTGTTTACAGATCTAATCTTTATCAAAAATTCGCAGTTATGGATCAAAAGCTGGTTTGGGTCCAGTTCCGTATTTCGGAGACATTATCGTTCAAATTTCCTGTTCTTTTTGGTAATGTATTTAGTAATATCTTGGATGATATCTTCGCTGGTCATTTGGCCTCTTAAATATTTTCGACCATACACGACTGACCTTTTTTTCATATTTAAGCCTTTAACAGCGAGGCTATTTTTAACATTTGCAAGGTAGCGTTTAATATCTTTTTCAGGAATCAATTTAAAATCATCCTTTCAATAAAACTCACAATAATATATATTATACTCTATTTGGATCGGAAAACCTTTGTATATTTTCACGAAATTTTGCTGGCGTTTTGGCTTTTTCAGTGAATATAGTGTATTCATACAGGCGATCTCAGCTAAAAGTAATGAATACTAAAAAGTAAGGAATATAAAGGAATATGGCGAACGTATTCAAGCCATCCTGATTTCCAGATACCGTACACCCCTCGAAAATTATAAGCTATTGATCTTACAGGAGCCGATATCTGGAGTGACGGCTCTTGTCTTTATTGCTTACGGCGGAAACTGACCTTATTTTAATACTCTGTGTAATCAAATCAAAAATATATTCCAGCCGAGAATTTTCCGGAGATATGATCTGAGGGTAAGGTTCTAGTGTAATGCAATTTGTAATGCAATGAACAAAATTTGATGTAAAAATAAAAGGAAACACATAAAAAAGAACTGTTCACCCCGAACAAGGGAGAACAGTTAGAAGGTGCATAATTAAAGGGTTTTAAAGCATATAGGGAACATATATTCCCCAGACTCAACACCTTGGGGTGGTAGAGGCCGCACGTTCAAGTCGTGTCGCTCCGACCAGCATCACAAGCGGATCTGATGGATTTTTGTTGGACTTGAAAATAGGCAAATGTTCAACAAATGTTCAACAGATTTTTAGAAATAGAATGACCGCCAAATAAAAGGCGGTCAAAAGTTTATCTTCGATTGTGTAATTCTCTAACTCTTTGTTCCAATTCGGTTTCTTTTTCCAAGCCTAAATGCTGGAAGATACGCCTGAGCGTATCTTCGTTATCCCCGATTAGCTTGGCGGCATATTTGTCGGGAATATTGTTGTGACACAACTAGGTCGCGTAGTAGTGCCGGAGAAAATCCGAAAGCGTATCTCTGGCATTTCTTTCTTTCTTTCTTTCTTTCTGAGCTTTGCCCAATAGCTGCTCCAATTATCAGGCCGGTTTGTAAATAACTTGACTTCTTTTTCTTCTTTTTTGAGCTTTAATTCTTTTACTTTTTCGTCCCGCTTGGTT
>JAJZSC010000341.1 GCA_021849995.1 Bacillota bacterium
TCTCGAGTTTATGAAGGATGCCTTCCCCTTGATGCTTGTATCTGTCGTTATTTCTACGGTTTACCTATTGTTATTCTACTTCTAGATTTCTAAAAAGTATTTGTTTATGTGGTTCATGAAGGCAGGGGGGCGTAACGAAACTTAATACTTTTTTAAGATAGTGGAGCGCTATCCCAAAAACAAGAGCCTTTCACACATAATATAGTGGTGGAAGGCTCTCGGAATTTCATAATATTTATAGGTGAAATAAGGGTGTCATAAATTGCCAAACAAGTTTTGTTACAGCCCCCCTGTTGCGCTATTTTAAAACAATGAATAATTCGACCTCAGGAAGTCAATTTTACCTAATTTCTAACAAATATAGATAAGTATCGCGTAAAGTTATTTTCTGAACTAAATTAGCTGCTCTTGGCTAGGATATTTAAGTTATCAGTGCTTAGAATAATCATAAGAATTCTCAAACAAAAAATTAAAATTTTTCTGGAATAAATGTCAGCATTTTTTCTGATGCTAAGTAAAGATCTTAGACATCAGAGGATGATGCAGATGAGTAATAATAAGCTTTTATTTAAAAGCCTAAAAAAATACAAAAATTCCGCCTTAATCGGATTTACGATTGGAATCATGCTGCCAATACTAGGTGGGGTTTTGATCAACTCATTTAGTGTGTCAAAGCATAGGAACTACAGTTTTTATCCTGTACCAAAGTGGATGACCAATGTACATCAAAATTTTATTAGAGATGACCTTAACAGTTCAGTCTATAGTCAGGATAGACCAACTGTAACAGCCGGTATTAAAGATGAAAGTCTGCCTCTGGAATTTGTTGATGCCCCAGCCATAAATACTTCGAGATTTACGGTTTTATTGATTGGAACCGATAATCGCCCTGGAGAAGCAGCTATAAGCAATACAGATACTTTGATTGTTACTAGTGTAGATAAAAGCACAGGCAGAATTGCCTTGTTGTCAGTGCCAAGGGATACACAAGTAAATATTCCAAGCTGGGGATTGGATAAGATAAATTCTGCTGCAAGAACGGGCAAGGGTATCAATACCACTGTTTATGTCGTGGAGCAGCTAATAGGGGAAAGAATTGATGGATATATTATCACTAATTTCAACGGTTTTAAACAAATGGTTGATACTATCGGCGGAGTAACCGTCAACGTGGAAAAGGATATGTATTACAATACAGGGGATCGAAGGGATGGAATTATCAACTTAAAGAAAGGTTCCCAACGCTTGAATGGTGCCAAAGCTCTGCAATACGCGCGGTTCCGGAATGACAGCCTGGCAGATATCTCAAGAACTGCAAGGCAACAGACAGTCTTGAAAGCCATGGTCAAAGAAGTTATTCAAGTTAAAAACATTCCTAAGCTGCCAATCCTCATTGGTCAAATTTATACTAATATTGAGACTGATTTGTCTGTATCCCAATTTTGGTCTTTATCCAAGTTGCTCATGCAGAAAAATGAGGTTCAAATCGTAGCTCAAACTTTGCCTGGGCGCTTTGCCATAGAAAAGGGGATTAGCTATTGGAAGGTTAATCCCAGGGAGTCTAGGGTGGCTACCAAGAAACTCTTTGATGAAGGTAAGACAACCTCAGTTTTTTCTGGGCTGAATTCGAAAGAGTAGGAATAAGATGTAACCTGTCAATAAAATGTAACCTTGTCAACCAAGCAAAGAAGAGATATAATATTAAGGTCTCGCAGGTATGTCATTGGAGGTTAAGATGGAAAAGTTATTTGAGAAGTTAAAAGAGTATCTACATATGGAAACTGAGATTCCTTATGAGGAGTTTACCGAGTACTACCGGGGTTTGCTCGACGAACTTAATGCAAATTTTAATTCTTATGATCAAGACACTTGTATCAAGGCTAAATATATCTGTTCAATAGTTCAAGCAAACGCTGAGTCCAGAGCTCAACGAAGCAAATCAAATGCCAAGGCCTACAAAAAGATCGCAGCCAAATGTGGCTTTTGGTCAGATGCAATTGCTTTTCGTTTACGCAAGGAAGGTATGACTCAGGCAGACATTGATAAAGCCACAGAGGCTATTAACGAAAGCATTTAGTCTTAGTCTATAGGCTAATGTGTAACATTTAAGAGAACTAGGGGGAAACCCTTAGTTCTTTTTTACGTGGAAGTTTGGACTGTTGCTTTATTGTATTCGAATGCTTCTGCGTATAGAGTAGAACTTCATGCCACGATGTAGCACCATCAGAGGATGAAAAATAAGTGGATGTCTTGTTTTCACCGTGTGTAAAACAAAATCCTTCCGCAGGTTCTTGGGCTTGAAACTGCTTTTCTCAGAGTAGGTTATTTATCCAGTTAAGTTGCCTCTATTAAACTGGAAATGCTATAATCGATTCTATAAATACGAATATTTAGTTTATGTCTAAACCAAGTCTTGGTACATTAAGGATGTCGAAGAAAATGAATATTATCCTCTCACACCGTCAGCTTGATTTTGATGCACTGGCCTCTATGCTTGCTGCTTCAAAATTGCATCCGGACTACGAATTAGTACTGGATGGTAAGTCTAATGCCTATGTCCAGGAATTTCTGGCACTATCCAAGGATAGTCTGCCATTTAAGGATCTACATAATGTCGAGTTGGACCAGATTGACAAGGTAATTCTGGTGGATACTCATGAGTTACAGCGTGCGGGGGTGCTCGGTTCTAAATTAACTAATAAACCGGGAATAGAACTGTTAATCTATGATCATCATCCTTATAGTGGTGTGAAGATGCCGAACGTAATTATAGAACCGGTTGGGGCTTGTACCTCGATTTTAGTGGAGAAAATTATGGATTTGGGGATTCCGCTAAGCAGCTTTGAAGCCACTTTATTAGCGCTTGGCATTTATGATGATACAGGCAGTTTAATATTTGAAACTACGACTGCCAAAGATGTGAAAGCGGTTGCCTTTTTAATTGAACAAGGTGCCAATCTGGGGGTAGTTGCTACTTACCTAAGAAAATCTTTAACTCAAGAACAAAAAGATCTGTTATATGAGCTGCTGGATAACGGCAATACAGAGGTTTTTAGTGGTTCACCGGTTTACATAGCTTACGCACAGTGTCCGGATTATATAGGGGGGCTAGCTCTCCTCGCTCATAGAATAGGAGAACTTGAGGGTGCAGATACTCTTTTTCTGGTAGTAAAGATGGAAAACAGGGTTTATGTTGTTGGACGGTCTAAAAACCGGGGCCTGCCTGTCAATGACATAATAAAGGCCTTTGGAGGCGCTGGCCATGAAAATGCTGCTTCTGCAAGTATCAAAGGTATCGAGGTCCCCGAAGTATTAACCAAGTTACGGGATGAGATTAACCTTAGGATTCGAAATCCATATCTAGTAAAAGATATCATGAGTTATCCAGTAAGACATGTTTCCCCAGATACTAAGCTTCAAGAAGTGGAACATTTGCTTTTAAAGTACGGTCATACAGGAGTACCGGTTGTTGAAGCGGGTCGGCTAGTAGGAGTGATTTCACGCAGGGATGTTCAAAAAGCAGTCCAACATGGTTTAGAACATGCACCTGTTAAAGGATTTATGACGAAAGAGGTTATCGTAGTTCCACCTGATGCAAGCTGGGAAGAAGTTCAGCGGCTGATGGTGGAATATGATATTGGACGCATTCCTGTCGTTCTAGATCATCAATTAGTTGGGATAGTATCAAGATCCGATATTTTGCGTCTGGTTCACGGTGGGGCAGTGGCAATAGAGGCGGATCTGGCGCATGAGCGAAGTAAGGTATTGCGTCAAGATATTCAGGATTTACTAGCCAATCTGCCAGATTACGTTGGCAATTTGATCCAAAATGCCTCTCTTGTTGCGGACGAGTTGAATTATTCGGTTTATATTGTTGGAGGTTTTGTTCGCGATTTGTTATTAGGAAATCCAACTAAGGATATTGATTTTGTGGTTGAAGGGAATAGTTCAATATTTGCAAGTACACTTGCCAGTAGGTTAACCGATCTCGAGCTTACCGTCCACAGCCAGTTTGGAACAGCCACACTGAATTTTCCAGACGGGACACATGTAGATGTGGCCCGCACAAGGTGGGAACATTATCAATTTCCAGGAGCGTTACCCCAGGTTGAAGAATCCACGATCAAAGAAGATCTGTTTCGCAGGGATTTTACTATCAATGCCATGGCGATCTGTATAAACTTAGACCGCTATGGACAGTTGGTTGATTACTATGGGGGACTTCGGGACTTAAGACAGGCTGAGATACGTGTACTTCATAATTTGAGCTTTATTGATGACCCTACCCGTATTCTCAGGGCGGTTAGATTCGCTCAGAGATATGGTTTTCATTTAGCCAAGGAGACTGAGGAAAAAATCCAAACCGCTTTGGCTGGGGGAGTTTTAAAAAAAATAAGCTCAGAGAGGTTTACTCAGGAATTATTTCTAATTCTGGCAGAAGATAAATACACCCATATGCTTG
>JAJZSC010000342.1 GCA_021849995.1 Bacillota bacterium
CATTTCCAAGGAGATTAGTAATGCTTTCTTTTACCAATAAGTTTTTCTGGTCCAAGGAATCTATCTGTGTCTTCCCAGCAGATATAAACAGGTCAGCAGGCGCTCCCTGTTCAATTTGTTGCTGGAGTGTTCCGGAACTACCAAAATTAAAAGTTATCTTTACACTAGGGTTTTTCTTTACATATTCCTTTTCAAGCTCTGTCAGTGAATCCTTTAAGCTTGCCGCGGCAGAAACAATGATTTCGGTAGATTGAGTTTGTGCGCTACTTTTTAAGACACTAGAAGCATTTCCATTACCACAGCCAATCAGAGTTAACGACAATAATATATTAAAAATTAATAACCATCCATACCTCTTCATTCTATATCCTCCTTTTATGTATACAAAATTTTTAATTATGGTTATGTTGGTTTATGTTTAGTCTGATACTTAAGAAGCTTATTTCTTTAAGTTTTTAACTAACATAAACTAACATAACTGAACTATGCTGTCATTATACGTTATGTTATAATAGATAACAATTAAAAAATAAATTCAAAAAATTGTATCGAGGAAGGACAGGTGGATTCTTTGTCCAGTGATGTCTCTTACACACCTGAAGAAGTAGCAAAGATTCTAAGAATTTCCAAGTTTACTGTTTATGAGATGATAAAACGTGGTGAATTAACAGCTTATCGTATCGGCCGTAAGGTTCGAGTTGAAGGCGCTGATCTTGAGAGTTATAAACAAAAAGCCAAAGGCGTTAGTATACCTATATCGCCAATAGCCTCCCCTGTAATAAGCGAGCAATCAAACCGTTATTTCCAAACGGATGAAGGTTTAGTTATATGTGGTCAAGACATCGTATTAGATATTTTAACGCGCCACCTCGAAAAAAGGTTTCCACATATCCGATTCCTCCGTCATTATGTTGGCAGTATTGATGGTCTTCTAGCCCTTTATCGTGGCCTTGCTAATGTTGTTACTACACACTTATGGGACAGTGATTCTGACGAATATAACATCCCTTTTGTCCGAAGAATGTTACCTGGTCATCCAGCTTGTATTATTAACTTAGTTTATCGTGTTGAAGGTTTTTATGTAGCAAAAGGAAACCCCAAGAATATCGTTTCTTGGGGTGATTTGGCTAAACCGGATATTCGTTTCGTTAACCGCGAAAGAGGTTCTGGTGCAAGGGTTTTGCTAGATGAAAAGTTAAGAATTGCTGGAATTAAACATAATGATATTATAGGCTACGAAGATGAAGAAATGACACATGTTGCAGTAGCCAGCAAAGTCGCCAGAGGTGAAGCCGATGTAGGTTTAGGCATTGAAAAAGCTGCTATGCAAGTTAACAATATTGACTTTATTCCTTTGCAAAAAGAGCGGTATGATTTGGTTGTTCGCAAGGAAGATTTGGAAAAACCACATTTTCAGGCCCTAAAAAGTATACTAAATTCTCCATCTTTTAGGAATGAGGTAACAGGAATAGGAGGATATGACATATCCCATATGGGACAGCTCCTGGCTGAGGTGTAGTATCCATCCTCGAATACAAAATTCTATTTACCATATTAGATCGAGTAATAGTAAAAACAGTAGACACACGCCAAGTTATCCACAAGTGGCTCAAAACCTTATTCAACAAGGGTTTGAGCCACTTCTTGTACCTACTGTCTGTCGAACCCGAGAATAAGGAACCCATATCAAGCTTCCTATTTTCTTCAGTAAGAACAATTGGGCACTTTAAGTATACTAATCCCGGGTTTCAATCAAGTAGTTCTTGAGCCACTTCTTTAGTAATAGTAAGCTTGCCTGCAGAGATGTCTTCTTGGTAATAAGGATACATATTCTGTAGATAAAACTCTGATTGTACTATTTTGTTTTTTGGAAATATCACCTTCATAAGTGGCAATCGCTAATAAGTGAAATAAATATATCTGAAAGGGATATAATATCCAAAATAGGAAAGAGAAGCCAGAGTCCGTCTGCCCCGGCCGATTGGGCAGCCTAGTGAAGGTGGAGCTTAGGGATTTTTCGGTTTAAAGGAGCATCAATATAATGCCAGAAAAGGTCAAAATTACCTGCAAACAAATAATACTGATTATCATGATAAGTAGGGGTATTCTCCCTATTACATATTTCCCTGGCTTCGTTGACCCGCCAGGAAATCAGGATGTATGGATAGCGACGCTCCTTGGCTATCCTGTTATGTTATTTTTCTCGATTCCGCTCTATCTTCTTTGGAAGAGATTCCCTAACGAGACGATTTTCCAGTATAGCCGCACCATCTTCGGCAAAGCCGGTAAATTAATAGGAATCCTGTACATATTGTTTCTTATCCATTTTACTGCAATCAACTTGTCCCAATTATCAATGTTCCTTACAACCGCGACTATGCCGGAAACACCACTCCTATTCTTTCTAATCTCGATGTTGCTTGCTAGTGCCTACGTTGTCCGGAACGGTCTTGAAGTACTTGCTCGCCTCTCCGAGTTAATTGGCCCAATACTACTGATTGCAGTTACAATGATTGTCGTATTGGTGGCAAAAGAGATGGATTTTAAAGCTCTACTTCCCATGCTGGAAAAAGGGTTCACTCCACTTCTGTTTGAGGGATTTGTTATTACACAACGAACGGTAGAAATTTTAGGGTTGGCCATACTCCTTCCCTTCTTAAACGAGAGCAACCCAAAAAATGCAAAAAAAGTTTTTGAGCTAAGTTTAATTCTATGTAGCTATTTTATGCTTTTGACAAGCATCGCCATAGTAACAACGTTCGGAGTAGGCGTAGGAAAGACCCTTACATTTCCCTTCTATAACGTAGTGAGGATTATAGCTGTAGCTGATTTTATCGAGCGAATCGATGCTATTCATATAGCACTTTGGGTATTAGGCGGAATTATAAAAGTAGCCTTCTATTATTACCTAGTTGTATTAGGAATAAGCCAGTTGCTAAACTTACAAGCTTATAAACCTATTGTTCTTCCAGTTGGTACCATAATTGTTCCATTATCGGTAATAGTAGGCGAAAATATCGTTGAATTGCAAAATTTTACCTCCTATAAAGTATTCACCTGGTATTCTAGTATTTTCATCTTCTTGATTCCTTGCAGTCTTCTAATAACTTCGTTTATTAAAAAAACGAGTAAGTTTTAAATGGAATAACCTAGTTGTTTTGTTCGTTGACAGCCCCCCTTTGGTTCTGTCAACGTTTATTTTTCTTAGACCAAGAATTCTTTTTGACCGTAATTGTGGAAGTCCCAATAAATAATGCAACAATTACGCATAATATGACATAATACCACAATACCCCCAGGATAATAGCAGTAGATCTTTTTTTGAAAAGGTGAAAATATGTTTAAAAAATTATTAACAAAACTAAAAGCTTTGAGTTCTGAGACCAGCAAGCAACAGAAAGAAGCTCCCTCCACAAACACTCAGTTATCAAAGAATATTGATGTAAACTTGAAATTCATTCAAGATACTTTTGTTGGAACCAGCGATCTCATCACTAGGGAATTCAAGCTTGGGAGTGAGCAGCAAGTAAAAGCCTTTGTGGTCATGATCGCGGGCCTGGTCAATGAGGCCTCCGTTAATGAAAATCTCATGAAGCCCCTGATGTTCATTCGTAAAGAATTGAATAAAGAGAATGCATTTGTGCTTGTTAAGGAATCGGCACTCTCGGTAGCTAACCTAAAAGACTCCCGCACTTTAGAAGAGACCATCGATAGCATTCTGTCGGGAGATAGTGCCTTATTCATAGATGGTTCGGATATAGCGCTTGTTGCCTCTATTCGTGGTTGGGAAGCCCGGGGAGTGGATGAGCCGAAAACTGAAGCTGTGGTAAGAGGGCCTCGGGAAGGTTTTGTTGAAAGCATGGGAACTAATATGGCCCTCTTGCGCAGAAAAATTAAAAACCCCAACCTTAAATTTGTATCAATGAAGATCGGAAAGCAAACCAAAACAGATATCTGTGTTGCTTATATTAAAGGTATTGCTAATGAAAAAATAGTCCAGGAAGTAAAAACCCGGCTTAATCGAATTGAGACAGACTCTATCCTGGAATCCGGCTATATCGAAGCATTTATCGAAGATCCCCCATTTTCTCTTTTTCCAACAGTAGGAAACAGTGAAAAGCCCGATGTCGTAAGTGCAAAATTATTAGAAGGAAGAGTGGTAATTCTAGTTGATGGAACACCTTTTGCTTTAACTGTTCCCTACTTATTTATTGAGGCCTTTCAAGCCAGTGAGGACTATTATTCCCGGCCATATTACGCTAGCATAATTAGAATCTTTCGCTGGCTGTCCTTTTTCCTCTCTACTTTTACACCTGGACTGTATGTTGCAATTACAACCTTTCACCAGGAATTATTGCCTCCGGCCTTACTCGTAAGTATAGCAGCCGCCCAGGAAGGTACTCCTTTTCCGGCAGTAGTTGAAGTCTTTGTAATGGGAATAATGTTTGAAATTCTCCG
>JAJZSC010000343.1 GCA_021849995.1 Bacillota bacterium
AGTGTTGTTAACCATCTACAATTAGATTTCTTAGCAATAGCTGATTAAGCCTATTTTAGTCCTGTACACGTTAAATATAACTATCTTTGTTACGCACGCAATTTATAAACAGCCTTTTCAATTTTTTCTAAGGCCATATTGATATTTTCTAAGGAGTTGGCGTAAGAGAGACGAAGATAACCTTCTCCATATTCTCCAAAGGCTTGACCGCCCAGAACAGCGACCCCTGCTTCGTTTAGGAGATAATCTGCTAATTCCCCACTCGGCAGGCCCAAAGCTTTAATATTGGGAAAGACATAGAAAGCCCCTGGTGATTTAAGACACGAGATACCTTTAATTGAGTTCAAACCGTCTACAATTACATCCCTTCTAAGCTTAAACTGACTAACCATATTCTCGCTGGCAATTTGTGAACCGGTTAATGCTTCAACTCCAGCCATCTGAGTAAAGCCTGGAACACATGAATTATTGTTTATAACGAGTTTGGTCATTTTTTCAGCCAGTGGCTTGTTCATGACACCGTAGCCCAAGCGCCAACCTGTCATAGAATAACTCTTTGAAAAACCGTTAAGGATAATCGTCCTTTCCTTCATTCCAGGTACAGAAGCTATTGAGTACGGTTCTCCTTCATATATAACTTTCTCATAAATCTCATCAGATAAGACAATAATGTCACGTTGTAGGACTTCGTGAGCAATATCTTCAATATCTTCCCTGGTAAGGATAGCTCCGGTTGGGTTCTGTGGTGAATTCAAGATCAGCATTTTTGTTTTGTCTGTAATCAGAGAGCGTAACTCATCTACGTCCATTCTAAAACCGTTTTCTTCGCGCAGCTGAATAGGCACGGGTTTTCCACCTACGAAACGAATAACTGATTCATAGATAGGAAACCCAGGATTCGGGTAAATGACCTCATCTCCCGGATTTACCAGCGCAATTATTGAAAAAAATATGACTGGCTTACCGCCGGGAACTAAGATTACCTCCTCGTGGTCGACAGAAATACCACGAGTTCTAGAAATGTAATCGGCAATAACCTGTCTTGGTTCGATCAAACCTTGGGACGGGTTGTATTTGGTCATACCCTCACGTAAAGCCTTAATACCAGCTTCGATTATATTATTAGGGGTGGGGAAATCTGGTTCTCCAATCTCCAGGTGAATAATTTCCCGACCCAGCATTTCAAGTTCTTTGGCTTTTGCCAGCATTTCAAAAGCAGTTTCGGTTCCAAGTTGCTGCATACGTTCTGCGAAAATATTTTGCATAGTGCTCCTCCAGTAAATATGAGTATTGCCGAATTATTCGACATAATTCTTCAAAGTCCTCCAAAATAGAAAAACTTAATCTGTTTTATTTTACCAGATTGTTGACTAATTTGTTACTCTAAATGTTTCATTTTTTAGAATTACCTAGGGTAGATTTTTTGTATAGGAATATTTTGCCAACAAGACCATAGCATTTACTAAAAGCTTGTTTAATTCGTTTTATGAGCAGGAGTGATGTTATGGCTAGCTTAAATATGCAGAAAAACTTAACTTATGTCGGTAGGGGTTATTATATTGCTAAAGGTGATCCACGATATTGGCACAAGATGTTGCACTTTAAACCAGATGACCCTGAGGCAATGTATTATGTAGGATTAGATTATGAATCAGAAGGCAAACGAAACTATTTCTTATACCAACAGACTAAACACAGTTCCTATTTAAAAACTTATGAAAGTTGTCTGGAAAAGGCGCTTCACTTTACCCGTAAAGCATCACTAACTGGGTATTTAAGGGCAAGAGCAGATGCAATTAGAATCGGAGATGAGCTAAACAATTTAATTAAGATCCCATCAATTCCCTCCATAACCAATGGTTCATCAAAAAGCTCAACCAGTCAATACCTAACCTTGACCCTTATCATTTTTCTTGCATCCATAATTATTGGAGGGGGAATCTACTATTTCCTAATTCAAAAAAATGAACCTTTTAATAAACAAACAAGTGTCAATAATAACTTTGCCTCTATGATTCCCTATCTAGTTAAAAATGAAAAACCTGAAGACCTCCCGGAAATTTCTTACCGGGAAACTACTATATACATAGACCCCTTAAGATCATTACCCTTAACAGATGCTCTTGTTAATACACTCAAAGAACAGTATAAAATTGATCAAAAGACCCCGATTAAAATTAGAGCCCTCGATACCGGTGGCGGTACAGAGAAAGGCTTAGCCGTATGGAATGGGCCTAATTCAAATATCAAGGTTTATATTTACCCCGATGACCAAATAGATCAAATGTTGTTTGAGAGCACTACTGTAATTAGAAGTGCTCTATACCAATTTGCGAAAGAAAACGGCTATTTCCCCCCCAAATTAGAAGACTTAACAAAACCCTTACCAAATAACTATCTTAGTTCTATACCAGAAGGTCCCCAAAGTCCCTCGAAGCCCGAGACGTCATTTACCGATGGAACTCGGGGTTGGGTATATAACCCTGGAAAATCTATCAAACCATCTTCATCTGAATTAATATCTCAGATAGAACAAGTGCTTAAGCCAAATCTGAAGGATTTAAAGCCTATTCCTTTCGAACCGCTGGAAATCGAGATTGATAAGACCACAAATACCCTAACACTTAAATCCGGAGATAAACCTCTTCGGAGTTATCCAGTTGCCCTGGGAAAAAATAACCTAACCCCCGAAGGAGAATTCAATATACATAAAAAGATAGCAAACCCCAACAAGAATACCCCTAATTCTGTCTTTGGTACCCGGGCATTAGAACTTTCAAATGAAGCATATTCAATTCACGGAACAAATGATCCATCCAGTATCGGACAAAATGTCTCCAATGGCTGTATACGTTTGAACAACCCTGATATTGAAGAACTATATTCTATGACGCCACTTCACACCCCAGTCAAGATAACAAAAAATTATAAAAAAGACACTAGTACATCCCTAGTATCTTCAAAGGTTCAAAATTCTTATCTTAGCAAAATTACTAACCCCTACGAAGAAGATAATTCGACATATTACTATTGGAACAAATAACATAATCATTGGATCTCAGCCAAGGATCAATAACCCTCTAACAACAGTTTATAGGTGGATCGCGATTCACAATTTGCGCTCTTATTATCGCAATGAAAATTGACAATTTCCGCGGCATATCAGTAAGTATATTTTTCAGGGTAAGCATTAGTGTGAAACAAACTTGGCTTACGCCGGAGCCTTTAAGGCTCGGCGCAAACCAAGTTTTCTTTAAAAACTTCGCTAGCCTATAAAAATAATTATCTGTACATGGTTTGCAACAATTCCCGGACATGTTCATTTTCCAGATACTCATCATAAGTCATTTGGCGGTCTACTAAGCCTTTAGGGGTAATTTCAATAATGCGATTGGCAATCGTTTGCACAAACTGATGGTCTTGCGAGACAAATAACATAGTCCCATCAAAGTTGATCAAACCATTATTTAAAGCAGTGATAGACTCAAGATCAAGGTGATTTGTCGGCTCGTCTAGTAGGAGTACGTTGGCACCGCTAAGCATCATACGAGAAAGCATACAGCGGACCTTCTCCCCTCCGGAGAGAACGTTTGCCGATTTCTGAGTTTCATCACCTGAGAACAGCATCCTGCCGAGAAAACCTCTAACGAAAGATTCATCCTGGTCTCTGGAAAATTGTCGGAGCCAATCAACCAGGTTGAGATCCGTCTCAAAATAACCGGAATTATCCTTGGGAAGATAGGCTTGAGAAGTCGTGATACCCCAATTATACGATCCTTCATCAGAGGAGATCTCGCCCATTAAAATTCTAAACAGTGTTGTCTTAGCCACGCTATTTGGTCCGACAAAAGCAATCTTATCCCCTTTATTTACGGTAAAAGAGATATTATCCAGTACTTTCTCGTTTGAAACTGTCGCGGTCAAGTTTTCAACCGTCAAGAGGTGGTTGCCCGCTTCGCGGTCTGGGCTGAACCCTACATAGGGATATTTACGGGAAGATGGTTTGATATCCTCCAAGGTCAACTTTTCTAAGAGCTTCTTACGGGAAGTAGCTTGTTTAGCCTTCGAGGCATTGGAGCTAAACCTTTGGATAAATTTCTGCAGTTCGGCAATCTTATCTTCTTTTTTCTTGTTAGCGTCTCTCATCATTCTGAGAGCTAACTGACTTGATTCATACCAGAAATCGTAGTTACCAACATACATTTGAACCTTGCCAAAATCAATATCTGCAATGTGTGTACAGACTTTATTTAAGAAATGTCGGTCATGGGATACGACAATAACTGTGCTTTCAAAGTTATATAGGAAGTTTTCCAACCAGGTGATGGATTCAAGATCCAGGTGGTTAGTAGGCTCGTCGAGTAAAAGGATGTTCGGGTTGCCAAAGAGAGCTTGTGCTAAAAGCACACGGACTTTTTGATTCCCGTCCAGTTCTTCCATCAGTTTCTC
>JAJZSC010000344.1 GCA_021849995.1 Bacillota bacterium
CGGATTGTTTTTAGCAGCAACCGATTATAGCGTGGATTTACAGCCATTAGCTTTTACGGCTAATGATCTATTAGAACCTGAAGGACTTGTCGAAGAGATAATTAATACTGGTGTAGAGATCCCCCTGTGTTAGGATAGTTCTCTTGCTCGATCACAATTAGTCATTTGTATATAAACCCCTAAGTAAAGGAATAATGGATTAAAACACATATTTACTAGGGGCGTTTTAATGAAGTCGTATGAACAGCTTGTTAAAGGAGCAGGACAATGCCGAAAAACTTGGATAAAGTTAATGAACTAGATAACTATGAAGCCGAACGAAGCTGGATGGTTGAAAACCAGTTGATACGAAGAGGGATCTATGATGAAAAAGTATTAAAAAGCATGCTTGCAGTACCTCGGCATAGGTTTGTGAGTACTAAGTTCGAAAAGTATGCTTATTATGACGAACCACTTGAGATAGAAGAAGGGCAGACTATTAGTCAGCCCTACATTGTTGCCCTGATGGCTCAGGCGCTAGAATTAAGCTCTAAGGATAAGGTTCTAGAGATTGGTACAGGTTCAGGCTACTCAGCTGCCGTTTTATCAATAATTGCTGATCAAGTCTATTCGATTGAAAGGCACTCGAGTTTAGCTGAACAGGCTATGTCTAGGTTTAGAAGCCTTGGCTACGATAATATCCACGTGAAGCTTGATGATGGAACAAAAGGGTGGGCAGATGAGGCACCATTTGATGCAATAATTGTAACTGCTGGCGGACCAGCGGTTCCAAAAGCCTTACTTGAACAATTAGCAGTCGGAGGGCGATTGGTCATACCAGTAGGAAAAAGACATGAGCAAAAGCTTTTGAGGATTCGCAAGAAGGCGGATGGAGACTTCCTAGAGGAAGATTTAGGTGAGGTTCGTTTTGTACCTTTAATTGGAGATCAGGGTTGGGAACATTAAATACTCAATAGTTACTAAGGGGAAATGAGTATATCCCTAGGGGTTTTTTTCGTTAAAAAAAGGGGGCGTAAACGAAACTTAAAACTTTTTTATAGCGGAAGATTTTGTTATGGCAAGATATTATATGTATTGTAATTTACAAGTTGAAAAAGAGGCTAATTTTGACCAGGCACAGGAATAGCTAATATGCGTGTCGAATCTATAAGCCCATAAACGGATTCAGTTTAGGGGGACACGCGAATGTACATACAAAAAATATTTCGGCCTGTATTGCTAATCATTATTGCAATCATGTTGATGGTAAATCCTTTAAATGTTATAGCCAGTGCAGGAGCACTGGAAGATGTGCGTACTTTAGTAAAAGAGCGCTATGTAGATATTGTCTCAGATGATATTTTAGGCAGCTCTACAATAGAGGATATTATAGGTCAGCTTGGTGATCCTCATAGCCGGTATTTAACCGCTAAGGAATATCAGAGCTTCGTAAACTCCCTTAATATGTCTTTCTCAGGGATCGGGATCTATATGGATATCGTTCCTCCAGGTGTTAAAGTTACTTCTGTAATTAAAGGCTCACCTGCCGAAGAAGTTGGTTTAAAATCAGGAGATGTGATTATCACTGCGGCTGGACAGAGCTTGGCGGGGATATCTGCTGAAGGAGCAGCCTCTATACTCCGTGGTCTTGAAGGGAGTTCGATCGAACTAACTGTAAGAAGAGGGGAAGAAGAGTTTAGAGTAACCGTAACCCGTCGAAGTATAGAAATGCCCACTGTTAATGGAGAGGTGTTAAATGGGCATATAGGGTATATTGAGATATTGTCCTTTGGATCTAACACTTCAGAGTTATTCGGGAAGACAGTGGCAGACCTTAAAGCAAAGAATGTAGATAGTTGGGTTATTGATTTAAGGGATAATCCGGGAGGGTATTTGGATTCGGTTATCGACCTGGCTGGCTACTTTATAGGTACTAAAGTAGTAGTCCAGACCAAGGATAGATCTGGTACTGTTTCATATCCTGCTAAAGATCATAGTACTTGGAATCAGCCGACAGTCTTTCTAACCAATCAAAACAGTGCCAGTGCTTCTGAGATATTGACTGCTGCTATGAAGGATTATAGTAAAGCTACGATAATTGGGACAAAGACCTATGGTAAAGGGACAGTACAATCCATGTTCTCCCTGTCCGATGGAGGAGTCCTGAAGCTTACTGTGGCCAGGTTTTTCTCTCCGTTTGGCAATGTTATTGATAAAGAAGGGATCAGACCGCATATATCCTTACTCGGCGCAGATGCCAAGTCCGCTGCACAGTTATTGTTGGGGGAGGTTTCACATGAATCGGGGGATAAAGCTGGTAAGATCAAGATCATGAGCGGCCCAAATATATTTGAATTTTCGCTTGCTAAGGCGAGGAGTGAGGAGTACTGGCAACCCTATTATGAAATTCTCAATGGAGTTGGTAGTTCTTCGAATCTTAAAAAAGGCAGTGCAAATGGATTCTTATCAGTTTCAGATAGTGAATTAGAAAAACGCTGGCCATTGTTTTTTCCAGGCTATAAAGAACTCAATCAGCTAAAGGACATTCCTCTGGACAAAAAGTTTACTGTGCGGTTTTCCCGCTCAATAGATTGGAGTACTGTAAACACAAATTCATTAGAGTTAATCGAAAGTATAAGCGGGGAGCGCATTTCCCTTAAGTTTGAACCCTTAACAGATACTGAACTAAGAGTGATACCTGAGGAGAAACTGCAACCCTCTACTTCCTACTGGTTAATGACTCATACCCAAATTAAGGATAGGCTTGGGACACCTCTCTCAGAAGGGGCTTTATCAGTTGTCAGCACAGCATCAGTATCTGGGGCAGTTGAGCTAGACCAGTCAAAGTTTAAAGCCTATAATGAGCGGAATTTTAAGGACTATGGTCTGGATTATGGATACACTATAATCGATAACATGTTTCGTACTTATAGACAAATATGAGTTTAGTTATAAAAAACACCTCTTTTGGGAAAGACTAGTAACAAGTCTGACTATTAAGAGGTGATTTTGTTTGCCAGACCGACGATGCCGAAAATCCTCGGCGATATTCCTTTGTGGGGTAATGACGCTTTTCCTGTGGCAAGGAACAGTCATCCCGGCAGAGGGACATCTAAGCGGCGCTGTATTGAACTCTACTGATGCTGCTAAGGTAACAAGTTTGAAAGGGACTCAAGTTACTGTCAACAAAGGAGACACGCTTTGGGCAATTGCCCAAAAATACAACACTACGGTAGAAGAAATTGTGAAATCTAACAGAGTTTCCAAGCCTGACAGGGTTTTTGCAGGTCAAAAGCTCTGGATAACATCAAGACAAGATCCTATCGAGGTTGAGGAGCCGAAAGAAAAAGAAATACCGCATTTGCTTGAGGTAAGGGACAGTAAGCCTGTTCAGACTCAGGAAGGATCAACAGGAACAAGTGTGGTAGAAATCATTATGGGTGACGATGAGGGGGACTTGGGGATAGCTAAGTTTGCTATCCAATCTGAAAGGTTTACACAAGTTCAAGTCACCAACTCTGAGTCAAAACCTGTTAAAGAAGATATTAGAACTTTACTTTATACATTTGATCAGGTTGAGAGTTCAGCCCATAATTCTTCACGCGGTCAAGAACATCTAGCTTCTAAAGCAGAATTGGAACTTCTTGCTCGTGTAATTTATGCTGAGGCCCGAGGCGAGAACTTTGACGGTCAGGTTGCTGTCGGAGCAGTTGTGCTAAATCGTCTCAAGGATCCGGCTTTCCCCAAAACGATTAGGGAAGTAATCTATCAGCCCGGTGCTTTTACGGCAGTAAATGATAAACAGATTCATCTTACACCGGATGAAAGAGCTTTTGAGGCTGCGAGGGCTGCCCTTGCCGGAATGGATCCAACTGGTGGAGCAATATATTATTATAACCCACTCACTGCTACTGACCGTTGGATAAAGACCCGTCCGGTAATTAAAAAGATAGGTAACCATACTTTTAGTATTTAATACGGTAAGTTACGTAATTTGAAGTAATAACGTAAAACCCCGCTTGTTTATTTAATTAAGCGGGTCATTTACTGTATAATGTAAAAATTACCCTAATCGCTAATGTTGACTTTGGACATGCTTTCATGTTACTTTTGTATCAGTCCACAAAGTAGGGCAATCAAGATTGGAATAAAATCTGGTCGCTCTATCTTTTCGGACATTGCGCAAATAGAACCTCTAGACGTAGAGGTTCTATTTATTTTGTACACGCACTAACCTGTTTTAAGGGTTAAATTTTTGATTCAATTAGTTAAGTGGAAATGCTTTTGTGTTTGGCAGGTGTACTTCCTCGCTTTAGCTTAAAATAGGTTATTTCCGGCGGGACATTTAGTCTTAAGGGAATAATACTTTCCCCTATTCCGCGATTTACATAGACCGGGATATTGTCGATTATATGTAATCCTTCGTACACTCCTTGATGTGCCAGTAGTGTATTTTTAAC
>JAJZSC010000345.1 GCA_021849995.1 Bacillota bacterium
TTTGGTGTAATTTTTACGCAGATGCTCAAAATCAGGAATTTCATTTTCATCCCGGACGGCTGGAACTAGGACAACTTGACTGCCCGCGCTTTTAAATTCCTGGGATATAATCTTACTGGCCTCAGTAACATTTACCGCAAAAGCGACCAAAGTTGGAGGAACATGCAAATCCATAAAGGTTCCGGACATGCTGTCTTTACCGCCGATCGCAGGGATCTCCAGTCTTTTCTGGGCATAATAAGCTCCCAGTAAAGCGCCGAAAGGCTTTCCCCACTTTTCTGGGTCTGTCCCCAGCTTTTCAAAGTACTCCTGCAAGGTAAGGCGAACTTTGCGATAATCCCCACCTAGAGCGACTATCTTCGTTACCGCCTCGACGACGGCATACAGGGCACCATGGAAAGGACTCCATTTAGATAATTGCGGGTTATAGCCATAGGTCATCATGGTGGAAGTATTGGTATCTCCAGATAGAACCGGGATTTTGGCTATCATTCCTTCCGCCGGGGTCGCCTGAAACTTGCCGCCAAACGGCATCAGGACAGTAGACATCCCGATCGTACTGTCAAACCTCTCAACCAGACCTTTTTGACTGCAGACGTTTAAATCCTCTAAATTGGCCAGCCACGCATCAGTCAGGGAAGAAATTTCAATTTCTGATAACGAGGGAACTCTTTTATTGGTTAAAGCAGAAGATAATTTATCTGAAGCTAACTTTTGCTTTAGTGTTTCAGGAAGTCTATTAAAGTAGTTACAGTTTGCATCGGGCAGATTTACCTGGACTCTCGTCCTTTGCTTAACACCATTAGTATTAAGGAATTCCCGGCTGATATCGACAATCGTCTGTCCCCGCCAAAACATTTTTAGCCTTGGGATAGCAGTAACCTGGGCCACTAAAGTTGCTTCCAGGTTTTCCTCATGTGCTAATCTAGCAAAATCCTCGAAATCCTCGGGACTAATAACTGCCGCCATGCGTTCCTGTGATTCTGAAATAGCTAATTCCGTTCCATCAAGACCTTCGTACTTTTTAGGGATAGTGTCAAGGCTAATCTCCAAGCCGTCTGTTAATTCCCCGATTGCTACGGAAACGCCACCAGCTCCGAAATCATTGCATTTTTTAATCATAGTACTTACTTGGGAATTTCGGAATAGTCGCTGAATCTTTCTTTCCGTCGGGGGATTTCCTTTTTGTACTTCCGCCCCACAGGTAAACAAGGACTCCTCGGTGTGTTCCTTTGAAGAACCTGTGGCACCCCCACAACCATCCCGTCCAGTCCTCCCGCCAACGAGCACTACGACATCCCCTGGTTCAGGAGCTTTGCGCACAACATTCTTCCTGGGAGCAGCCGCAATCACGGCCCCTATCTCCATACGTTTAGCCACAAAGCCTTCATCATAAACTTCTGCTACTTGCCCCGTTGCCAGCCCGATTTGATTTCCGTAGGAACTATAACCGGCCGCTGCACCAGTTGTTATCTTGCGCTGGGGTAATTTACCGGGTATAGTATCTTCAATCTTCGTCCTGGGATCACCGCTGCCTGTCACACGCATGGCCTGATAAACATAAGTCCGTCCAGACAAGGGATCTCTGATCGCCCCACCCAGACAAGTAGCTGCCCCACCAAACGGTTCAATCTCCGTGGGATGGTTATGAGTCTCATTCTTAAACATAACGAGCCATTCTTCAACTTGGCCATCGATATCTACGTTAACAACGATACTACAGGCATTTATCTCATCCGATTCATCAAGGTCTTTTAAGAGCCCTTTTTTCTTCAGTTCTTTCATACCCATGATAGCGACGTCCATTAAACAGACATCTTTGTTCGAGGAGTTTTCGCCATAGACATAGTCTCGGGAAGCTAGGTATTCCCGGTAAGCTGTGGTAAAGGGAGAAGAAAATTCTCCCTCCAAAATAGAAACATCTTCAATCTTGGTAAAAAAAGTCGTATGGCGGCAATGATCCGACCAATATGTGTCAATCACTCGGATCTCGGTGATCGAGGGATTTCTCATCTCAGTATCCCTGAAATAACCCTGACAAAACACCAAATCCTCATAACTCATTGCTAGACCGGTTTTTTGTAGGAAATCTTTGAGTTCGGCAGGGGTCTTATCAATAAAACCATTGATTATCTCTACATCAGGCGGAACCTCAGCTTCAAATTCCAGGCTTTCGGGTTTTTCCAAAGAAGCTTCCCGTGCTTCAACAGGATTAATACAGTACTCCTTGATTATTTGAAAATCCCCGGCCGATATTTGACCCTGTAGAACAATTACTTTGGCCGAAGATATATTGGGACGTTCTTTCTGAGTTATGATCTGTACACATTGAGCAGCGGAATCAGCTCGCTGATCATACTGACCGGGCAGGTATTCCATGGCAAAAACATAGTCCTGAGTAGGAATTTCCAAATGCTCGTCATACACTAGATCAAGCGGGGGCTCGGCAAAAATAATATTGCGGGATTTAGCATATTCCTCATCTGTAATTCCCGAAATATCATAACGGTTAATGATTCTTAGGCCTTTCAACCCTTTGATTCCCAGATTTTCTTTTAAATCGTTATATAGCCCCTGTGCTTCAATATCATATCCCGGCTTCTTTTCCACATAAATCCTTTTAACTGCTTGTGATTCCATATTTTCCTCCATCAATAAGTATTTCTTCATAAATGTAGTCAAAAAATAATCCTAGAAGATGAGTTAGAAAAATATATATAGGCCATAGCAATATGTATCTATGGCCCGAAAAATCCGAACAATAGGCATCTGAAAAATATCTTTGTTCGAATAATATCATGATTTTAAACAAAATTAAAGTGGAAAAAGTCAATTAGCTAATTGAAATTCCCCAAGGGCACTATTATAGACGAAAACCTCTCCAGTCTCGATAATATAATACCATCCTAGTATGTTTATTTCTTTGTTTTGGCATTTCTCTTTAATGAATGGGTAGGAAAGCAAATGCTTAATCTGTTCAATTACATTGATTTGCTCGGTCATCCACTCCCTTACATCTTCGCCTTGTCCATTTAGCTCTTGCAGTACTCTTTCCTTGACATGACGGGTTAATTCCAGCCACTTTCTAGTATGTGGAGTCTGAGCGAGGACTGATTCAGGCAAATACATTGACGCACATCCCCCACAGTTAGAATGTCCACAAACCACAATATTTTGGACATTAAGGACATTAACCGCATATTCAATTCCCGATGTTGTCGAAACGTACTCCTGTGTCTCCCGGTAAGAAGGGACAATATTAGCTATGTTTCTGATTACGAATAGTTCTCCGGGCATTGTTTTGGTAATCAACTCAGGAACTACTCTGGAATCAGAACATCCTATAAATAAAGTATGGGGAGTTTGAGCCCTCTTTAAATTACTAAACAAATGTTTGTGTTCCTCAAAGTCTTCCTGCTTAAATCTAACTATTCCCTCTAATAATTTTTTCATTCTTAATTTCCTCCACTGTTTTAGCTCCAGAAGACAATTTTTATAAAAATCTTCCCAAAGTGGTTGCCACAGGTTCTATATTATCATACTAATTGTGTTGAAAATAGTCGTTTTCTACTCACAAGTAATCAGGTAAGTTATATGGCTAGTTCGGATAATTCGTATTAAAAAGAGAGCTTATTATGTATTACCTTTTCCAAATGAGCCAGAGTATAACATTCAAACATTACACAATTGTTTCGGAATAAATCTATCGCCTTAGAAGATTTCCAATCTCTTTTTGGTAGTGTATTAAGCCAGATGATTTCCCTTACCCTTGCTTGAATATCTGCAAGCTGACTGGCTGCCTTATCAGGGGCCAGGGTTTTAGTATCACTGACAATAATAATAATTCTTTTCTTAGTCAGCAATTGTCCATGGTTTTTTAGTAACTTAGTTAGGGCTAAATTGAGATCCGTTCCCCTACCCAACTCTCTGCTTTGATTCATAATATCAGCCATGGTCGTAGCAAAACTTTGATCCTGTTCAAATGCCGAAGTTATCCTATCCAAATCCTCGCTAAAGACGAAACTCTCAATATTATCTACTACACTTGATAATCCATAAACAAAATGCAGGATAAAACCTGCATAGCGGGCCATTGATGCAGATACGTCACACAGCAGCAGCAATTCAGGCTTGTGAATCCTTTTGGTTTTATATTTTAATTCCAAGAGTGTTCCACCATATTTAATGTTTTTCCTGATAGTACGCCTGATGTCCAATTTCTGCTTCTTTTTGCTTTGCCGGTACCGGCGGGAAATGCGTGTGGCTAGTGATCTGGTTAGCTTGCGAATAATCAGTCCAGCCTTGTCAAAATCCTGATCAGCAATTTTTTGTATATCTTGGTAATGGATTTCCTCATCAAGTCCAAAATAACTGTCTCTTACCCCTTCGATTACAGAATCCAATTCATCGGTACCAGTTAACTCTGCACCTAAT
>JAJZSC010000346.1 GCA_021849995.1 Bacillota bacterium
TTCCGGCAGGATGGTTATGACCCATTGTGGAATATAATAAGTGTTAAGGATGAAAATGGAAATTTAAAAAATATTAACACTGATACAGACTTTAACCATGCTTACACTTATGCGGGTTATAGGTACGATCAGGAAAGTGTATTTATATTTCCTGAACGCAAGGTATTACCATGCAGGAATTGGCAGGTTCTTGGTGAAGGATAAAAGGTTAGGTGACGATTCCAACCCCAAAAGTCTAAATCGCTACTCCTACACTACAGGAGATCCTGTTAACTTTATTGATCCAAGTGGAGAAAGCGAATTAGCACTATTTACAGGTGCTATAGGTCTAGGCTCTCTGATCCCTGTGGTAGGTGAAGTTATAATCGTTGTGGCTCTTGTTGCAGCGGTCGTTGTCATTGGGACAGATTTGATTTATGACGCGAGAAAAATTGGGATGACGCTGATAGTGACGCAAATCCTAAAGACCTAAAACGTTTGCCAGATGATTTGGTCGATAAAGTAGGTGGTGAAGAGTGGACATCTAAGACCAAGCAAAAGGTGGGGAAATCAAAGTCTGACTTATATTGGAATCCAAAAACCGGAGATGTGTATTCAAGGCCCAAAAAAGGTGGACCTTTCCAATGGATAAATAATATTCCTCCAAGAAAAAACAGTAACTTTGTTACTCCAATAACAGTTGATCATGAAAACGATAAGAAATATGGCCTCAGAAGTAGAGTAAGAAAACTCCCCGGGGGTATTTAGTAATGTTAGAATCCGAACGAAATTGCAAACCTGTGGATAATGGGAATGCAGAATATGTTAATGAGGTATGTCGGCCTATTCCATTTGAAATGTTGAGATTACAATCAATCGCTGACTTTTATACAGAAGAGCCACCAATAATAAGTATTCGACTAAAAGAAAATGACAAAAGATATGATTTTGAACAAGTTCTTCGAATTAGAATTTGGAAGCCAAACCAACAAACTATTTCCTGGAGCGTATACTCTGAAGATCGGGAATGGGATCTGGAAGATGGACAAGGTATTGGTGGGATAGTTATCAGGCGAGTAGTATGGGACAGAGCAAAAGACACAAATAGGATTAAAACCTTACAAGGAAAGCTCATAAATGAGTGGCCTAACTTGTCGATTCAGAACATCTACCTTAATCCAATAATTTCTACTCCTTTGGTTTCTGATATAAAAGTCCTTGATATTATTCTTGGCAAAGGCATATCTTTTGAGCAAAGAAACAAATTGGGCGAAGGGCATGAGTGGGATGAGTACGAAATTCGTCGAGTTTTTGATTGGGGTTCTGTTCAAGCTATTTGGCATCCTTTTATGCAGAACTTTGAGTTACAGAATTTAATTAATAACCTGATTAAGGTATTGGACGAATATCTGGAAAAAAGCACTGAAATAGTATTTAAGATGGATTTAGATTATAGTATCCCCACGCAGTTGTGGAAAATGTTGGTTGAAGGTACAGGTGCTTTTTAATTAAAACATTTGTTTACCCGGTATGAAAGTGCCGGGTCTTTTTCGTATTGTTTCCAGAGATATTTCTACTCGCCTTGCTTTGTTCGATGGGAACTGTCCATTGTCCGGATGACCTAATATATATCTCTGCTTATCTTAAAGTATCTTATAGCAATGAGGACATGGGCTATTACCAATTGGTATTTGATCTAAACGGAGAAATACTTGATGATTTTTGGTCAGATACCTGTGATTAATTTTAGCTACAGTTTCAGTACGCTTTGGACTATGGGATATGCTATGCCATCTAATATTATTTAAGTTCTAACAAGTAAAGGCCCCTGAGAGATCAAAGTATCTCTCAGGGGTTATTTTGAAATGCCTGAAAGGAGAGTGAGGGCATTGCCTGAACAAGACATCGCTGATCTCAAAACGCGGGTAGCAGTGCTCGAAACAAAGGGAGAAGCCGCAGAAGTAAGGCTTAATTGTTTGAGATTGATGTGGGAAAAAAGTTCGACCGCCTTGAGGCGAAACTGGATCAGGTTTTTTACGGTTGCCGCCACGATTACAGTAAAATTCCTGGCCGGCATCACAGCCAAAGTTACGCAGTTATTTAACGGAATCCAAAGCCAAATTCAAAGTCCCATTAATGTTACATCAGTGGGTCAATCGCAAGCTGCTCCAACGGGAGAAGATACAACTCCTACGCAGCAAGTTTTTTCTCTTACTTCTTCAGAGGAGGAGACAAAGTAAGATGAAGGATGTATGTGCTGAGTATAACCGAAAAGCTTACTGCATGGAGCCGTATGAAGACTGGCTAATTGAGCATGACAAATGCCCAGTATGCCAAAACAAGCTTATTCATCGTGGTGGATGTACCGAGTGTATCACTGGAGATTGGGCTAAGTGTGGTTAGTGTGAAGTTATGCAGACAAAGCGGGTGTAAAATGGACGAGCACCCGCTTTTGCCTATGTAGGCTATGTGCCGGGTGCTCTGAGTAGCATAAAGCCCGTTTCGGATGCTGCGGTTAAATATTATGCTGACAACTGTGGAATATGACATTTGGTGTAACTATTTGCCTATTCTTTTGACGCTTTAACCAGCGGGAACATATAGAATTAGGGTTGACAGGGTACTAGTTACGAAAACTCAGAGTTATCATGCCTATACCCGGAGAATCCACCGGGTGTGGGCTATTTTTCTTTATGCCATAATCAAATGCAGCTTGTATGTGGTGGTTCTATTGCTAAATTCTAGAAATTAGGAAGAGAGGAATTGTTTGGATTGGTGGAGAAATAATATTAATGACAAGCTAAAAAGGGTATTGAGAGGAGTGGTTTAGTTGGCAGAATTGCTTGATGGCAAATCGATTGCCAAGGTTCTGAAGGAAGAAATCAAATCAGAGGTTTCTGTCCTTAAGGAACAAGGAATTCAACCTAAATTAGCCGTGGTTCTGGTTGGGGATGACCCGGCATCTGTTGTCTACGCAAAATCAAAACAAAAAGTCAGTGAAAGCCTTAATATCGAGTACGAACTGATTACCTTAGATTCTAGCTGCTCAGAGTCTGAACTTCTGGACCTAATTAATAAATTAAATCAAGATAACGAGATCCACGGTATCATGATCGAGCTTCCGTTGCCCAAACATATTTCCAAAGAACGGGTTATGTCAGCAGTCTTACCTACGAAAGATGTCGACGGAGTTCATCCGATCAACCGCGGCTATATATTAAGTGGTGAAGATGGTTTGTTTCCTGCAACTCCCCAGAGCTGCATAGAGATATTACTCCGGTCAGGGGTTGAAATAGCAGGAAAACATGTTGTAATCGTCGGTCGGGGTGAAACAGTCGGAAAACCGTTGGTATTCTTGATCTTAAAGCATAATGCTACAATTACAATTTGCCATTCCAGAACACCTGATCTTGGTGCTTTTACCAGACAAGCTGATATTTTGATAGCTGCAGTTGGAAAAGCGAAACTTATTACCAGTGACATGGTTAAACAGGGAGCAGTGGTGGTAGATGCCGGTATCAACGAGACTTCAGCTGGAATATGTGGTGATGTAGACTTTGATAGTGTCCAGGAAAAGGCAAGTTATATTTCCCCTGTTCCAGGTGGAGTAGGATCTCTCACAACAGCTTTAATTATGCGAAATGTCTTAAAGGGCATCTCTTTACAGGGAGGGCTGACTAAATGAGTTCGAATATATGGGACCAGAGTATTGGCCAGTTTTTAGCGCAGGCTGCAAGCTCTGCACCAACACCGGGTGGTGGAAGTGTATCAGCCTACTCAGGGGCTTTAGCTGCGTCAATGGTATGTATGGTAAGCAATCTTACAGTTGGTAAAGAGAAGTATAAAGATGTCGAAGCTGAAGTTGTGGAGATTTTGCAGAGTGGAGAGAAGTTGCTTGCCGATTTGCAAAATGGATTGACAAATGATATAAAAGTCTTTTCCGAGTTCATGGAAGTGTTAAAACTCCCTAAGGACACGGAAGAGCAAAAAAGGATCAGAACGGAAAAACTGCAGGAGGTATTAGTCGCCGCAACTGAGGTGCCCTTAACTATAGCTCGTAACTGTTTTGAAGTACTTAAGCTCGCAAAGCAATTAGCACCGATTGGTAATAAAGGTGCTATCAGCGATGTCGGTGTTGCTGCCTATTTGGCAGAAAGTGCTTTGAAATCGGCCATGTTCAGTGTCGATATCAATCTGCCACAGATAAAAAATGATTCTTATCGGGAGAAGGTGAAGCTAGAAAGAGTTCGCTTGTTTGAAGATGCTGCCGGTATCTGCCAAGAAGCTGTCTCTATTGTGCAAAGCCGTCTTTAATGCCAAGAACGATTCCCCTTAAGGTTTACTTACTTCTGTGCAAGAAGGAAGACTTTAAGGGGAATTATTTTTATCCAAGAGTTAACCGCTGAAGATTTATTTTCGACACTTTTAACATCATGATTAAGAAGATCGG
>JAJZSC010000347.1 GCA_021849995.1 Bacillota bacterium
ATTGTTAAGTTATCCGATGATAATGAGAGGGATGTTACACAAGTTGTTGTTCCTATTCAGGCTTTAAACCAGCTCAAAGCCTATTTAACTGTCACTGAGGTTCATAGGCAACTGCAGGAACTGGATTTTATTAGTTTAGAGAACGCGGCAACAGTGGTTTGCTTGGAGATGGTAAAACAATTTGCCGTACAACAAGTTGAACAAAGATTTAAAAACGACTTGATTCGCGACATTATCTCGGGGCATATAGATCCAAAAACCGCTATGGAGCGGGCTGGATTATTGGATTGGGATCTTACTAAACAATATGCAGCAATTGTATTTCAGCTTAACAATGTGGATTCTTTCCTTAGGGAAAACAGTCGTGGAAAAACGAATCTTGCCCTACAGGGGGCTAAAACTGAAATAGCTTCGATTATTTCGAATCAAATGAAGTTTCACGTCAAGAATCATATAATTGGCAGCAAGGGCGACTCTATAATAGTATTTTGGCCAGTGAAGTCATCTGATGAAGGATTTATGGAGTTGGTAAAACACCTAGGACGAGAAATACAAGCCCAGATTCAAAAAAGGTTTAGCAATATTGGAATTGCTATTGGGGTAGGGACTATTGCCTCCAAAGTTGAAGAATTGCCTAGGAGTTATAGAGAGGCTCACGATGCGATATTATTTGGCCAAATGATACACGGACAGGAGGTAATAATAAGCTATTCGGAATTGGGGATTTTTCGTCTTCTCTGTGGTGTTAGCGATAAATCATCCCTGCTTAGTTTTGTACCGGGGCCTTTAAAGAAACTGCAGGAATATGATAATGAAAACCAGTCGGACTTATTAAAAACTCTGGAAGTGTTTTTTGACTGTAACGGAAACGCAAGCAAAGCTGCAAAGGAATTATTCGTTCATTACAAAACTATTTTATACAGACTGGAAAGAATTAAAGAGTTAACCAACCTTGATCTCGAAAAGACTAATAACCGGTTGGAGCTTGAGATAGGTCTTAAAATACTGAAGTTAATAGGTTAGCAAACATCAATTAAATTAGATTATAAAACTCCTGCAGGCTGACAGGAGTTCTTTATCTTAGGCCTGCAAATGTCAGAAAATCTTCTTGTGATAGGGTTGTAAATCTTAAGATTTGTTTATCACAGATGGATAATTATTCGAACTCATTGTTTATCCATAATTGCAATAGTTAATTCTTCTTAAATATCTGAAAATATAAAATAGATACAATGGTCGGAGTAAATAAACATTAAGACCATTAACTTGAAATCTTAGTGATAGGTTTAAATACTTCTTAAAGAGTCCAAAGATCGAATTGGTGAAATAAATTTTTTATACTTAAATTGAGGTGACAGCTATGATTAACAAAGTTAGACTCTTTTCTCACTTACAGGAGCTTGGAGAAATTGGCAAGTTAGAGTCAGGTGGGATTACCCGTTTGGTATTTACCAAAGAAGATAAGGCGGCTAAGCAACTTGTTAGTTCTTATATGAGGGAAGCAGGATTAGAAGTTCGAATGGATGCTGTTGGTAACGTTATCGGACGCAAAGAGGGACGAAATCCTGATGCTCCTGTTGTCCTGACAGGTTCTCACATAGATTCCGTTTATAATGGCGGTATATTTGATGGCGGTCTGGGAGTTATTGGAGGAATAGAAGTACTCCAGACTATGAATGAGCAAGGGATTGTTACAGAACACCCGATAGAAGTAATTGCTTTTAATGACGAAGAAGGTACAAGATTCAGCTTTAGTATGTTAGGAAGCAGGGGAATAGCAGGTATACTTAAGCCTGAAAATTTAGAGCATGTTGATAAAGACGGGATATCCTTTGCTGAAGCTATGCGGGATTTTGGACTTGATCCTGAACTGATTAGTCAGGCAACTCGTTCCAAAGACTCAATTAAGGCGCATGTAGAACTTCATCCTGAACAAGGCAAATGCCTTGAAAATAAAAATCTTTCCGTTGGGGTAGTAACTGGAATCAACAGCTCCTTGTGGCTAAAGGTGACTATCACCGGTGAGGCAGGGCATGCTGGTGCAACCCCAATGAACATTCGGCATGATGCCCTTGCGGCGGCAGCTGAGATTATTCAAGTTGTAGAGCAAGAAACCCTAAAAACTGGAACAGCTGTAGGTACTGTAGGGAAGTTAGAGGTTCATCCCGGAGGGATAAATATAATTCCAGGTTCAGTAGAGTTCACTATAGATTTAAGAGATATCTGCAAAACGGTAGGAGATGGACTTGAGCACTCTATCCTAAGCAAGGTTAGGTCCATTTGCGAAAAACGTCATGTTAAATTTGATTTTGAAGTCTTGCAAAGAGTACCACCAGTACCATGTTCTGACCTTGTTCAAGCTACTATTAAAGAATCTTGTAATAAGCTCGGACTAGAAGTATACAGCCTTCCGAGTGGAGCAGGACATGACTCAATGCATATAGCAAATCTTTGCCCGATCGGGATGATTTTTGTAAGATCTAAAGATGGGATAAGTCATAATCCTGCTGAATGGAGTACACCTGAGGATTGTGAAGATGGTGCAAATGTTTTATACCATACGTTGTTAAACTTGGCAGGAGCTTCTTAAGTAAAAGTTAGTGAACAAAGCCAAGTAAACAAATAAAACTAGGTATTATGAAAGCCTTTTAAGGCAATACAAATTCAAGGAGGCAGTAGGTATGTTTGATTTGTTAGTACGTGGAGGTCTGATTGTTGGTACTGAGCGTGTTTATGAAGGTTCAATAGCAGTTAAAGATGGAAAAATAGCTGCTATAGTAGCACCTGGAACAGACTTAGAGGCGGAAAATGTTATTGATGCAACAGGAAAATACGTTTTCCCTGGTGGTATTGACTGTCATGCACATTTCAATGATCCAGGCTTTGAGTGGAGAGAAGATTATATTCATGGGACGCAAAGTGCTGCCGCTGGTGGTATTACAACAATAATCGATATGCCTTTGCAAAATGAGCCAGCACTCACTACTGCGGATCTATTTACAAGAAAGGAGGAATTGTTAAAAAACAAAGGGGTAGTTGATTATGCCTTCTGGGGTGGACTAGTTGACAATAATGTTGAGGAACTTGAAGGGTTATATGAAGCTGGTGTCGCAGGATTTAAGGCTTTTATCGGCCCAGTTTCACCAGATTACTCGAGTGTTAATATGGGGATTGTCCGCCACGCGATGCAGACAATGGCCGACAAGGATATCTTACTAGGTTTTCACTGTGAAGACTATTCCATTATTAAGTATGAAGAACTAAAAGCTATTAAAGAGGAAAGAAAAACGATTCGTGATTTCCTTGATGCAAGACCTGTTAGTGCTGAATTATTAGCAACTGAGAATATTATTAGACTCGCTAAGGAAACAGGAGCTAGAGTTCATATCTGTCACGTCAGCCATCCGGCAGTTGCACAGTTAATTAAGGAAGCAAAAATTGATGGGGTCAAAATTACCGGAGAAACCTGTACTCATTATTTAGTTTATACAGAAGAAGACTTTATAAAGGGCGGCCATATTTTCAAGTGTGCTCCTCCTTTAAGAACTAAGGAAGACAAAGAATTACTCTGGCAGTACGTTTTAGACGGAACACTAAGTTGTATCGGATCAGACCATTCACCTTGTGCTCCTGAGGAAAAGGCTATTGATTCCGGAGATATCTGGAAGGCTTGGGGCGGAATTAGCGGAGTTCAATCTATTTATCAAGTAATGTTCAATGCTGCTGTGCATGAGAGGAAACTAGATCCTTCATTGTTAGCTAAGGCTCTATCTTATGGACCTGCGAAGGCTTTCGGATTATATGGCCGAAAAGGTGAGCTTACACCAGGGTTTGATGCTGACGTGGCGATTGTAAATCCTGAAACAAGTTGGGAAATCACTCCTGAGTCCCTTTTCTACAAAAACAAAATCTCTGCTTTTTTAGGCCTAAAAGGAAAAGGTCTTGTAGAAACCACAATTGTAAGAGGCAATATTGTATTTAAAGAAGGACAAGTCACTGTTAAGCCAGGAACCGGAAAATTAACTAAACGCCTATAGACTACGATATGTGCAGCATATCGTAGCAAATGCTAAGAATAGTGACTGAGGGGTGAATAACTAATGAGCAAGCGTTATGATTTAATCATTCGAAACGGGATTCTTGTTTGTCCGGATGGCGTAAAAAAAGCGGATGTCGCTGTTTGTGATGAAAAAATCGTAGAAATAGCGGAAGAAATATCCGGTGATGCTAAAGAAACCATTTACGCAGCAGGAAAATATGTATTTCCCGGCCTAACAGACGGGCATGTGCATTTTAATGACCCAGGAAGAACAGAGTGGGAAACAATCACAACCGGAACCAGTGCTCTAGCAGCAGGCGGCGGCGTTGCGTTCTTTGATATGCCGCTTAATTGCAGCCCATGCACGCTTGACGCCAAAAATTTTAATGC
>JAJZSC010000348.1 GCA_021849995.1 Bacillota bacterium
GACGTAAAAAAGTTCTACTTGTTGGAGTTACTTGGTTCTGTCTCTTTACCTTAATTGGGGTAGTTTTTCCTAATCTATATTGGATTGTAGTAATGAGATTCGTAGCTGGTTTGGGGGAAGGAGCAGTATTCCCAATCCCATATCTTTTAATATCTGAATTTGTTGGAGCTAAAAGAAGAGGAACTGTAGTTAGTTGGCTTAACGCCGGTTTATGTGCAGCATATGTCCTGCCAAACCTTGTAGGAGCATGGGCAATAGCAAGCTTTCCACTTGATGTGGCATATAAGATTCCGTTTATCGTAGGTGGAATTCCAATTGTGTTTGTAATTTTCTTCAAGTTATGGGTACCAGAATCACCGCGTTGGCTTTTGCAACAAGGACGGATTGAAGAGGTTAGAAAACTAGTTCATAAATTTGAGGATGAAGCTGGTTTAGAGCACGATGAAACCATTATGAATCAAGGAATTCTTAAATCCTTGCAGGATGCAGGAAACCAAAAGAAAGTTGGAATTTCAACACTATTTAAGAAGCCTTTGCTTTCAAGAAGCCTTATTTCCTGGGGTTTGTATACGGCGACTTTGATCTGCTGGTACGCTATGTTAGTTTATGCTCCTACAATCTTTTCTACCAAAGGTTTTGCAATGAAAAATGCAGTTTTATTTACCGGCACCATGATGGTAATCGGTGCGCTTGGAGAGGTAGTAATCGGATTTTTATCTGACAAGTATGGTCGCAAACCTGTCTATTTCATCTATAGCATATTAGCTGCAATTGGTATGATTGCGTTAGCACAAGTCACTACCTTTACAGGTTTAGTTATTGCTGGATTCATAGCTGCCTTCTTTGGCTTTGGTACCTTACCGATGGCTAAAATCTATATGGCAGAGCAGTATCCTACTAATTTGCGTGGCGCAGGTAGTGGAGTAGGAGAAGCGGTAGCAAGACTTTTCGGCGGAGTTTTAATTACTTATTATATCTCCTTTATCCTCGCAGCAGGCGGCGTAAAAGCTGTATTCTGGTTTGTGGCTGCAGCCTTTATCGTTTTTGTAATTCCTATGATGCTCTGGGGACAAGAGACCGCAGGTAGAAGCGTTGAAGAGACCGGATCAACCGCTCAAGCTAAAGGTATTTCTATCAATCAATCCGCTAAAGCTTAAAATTATATTTAAGATAAGACCTAACGTTTGAGAGAAGGGGGAGCAAAATGAAACTTAAGGATAAAGTTGCACTCGTTACCGGTGGAAGTGCAGGGCTAGGTAGAGGAATTGCTTTAGCTTTCGCCAAAGAAGGGGCAAAAGTAGTAATTAGCGGTAGAAATGACGAGAGACTTAACCAAGTTCTAAAAGAGCTAGAAGAAGTGGGAATAGAAGCTTTAGCTGTTAAAGCTGATATCTCTTCAAGCCAGGAAGTTAAAGAGATGTTTGCTAAGATTTTAGAGCGCTTCGGGACTCTTGATATATTAGTTAATAATGCTGGAATTTTTAGATCAGACCCAGCTGGGGTACAGGACAGGAAAAATCATTTGGATTTACTTACAACATCAGTTCCTAGACATTCTCTAAAAATTACAAGAAATATGAGCGATGAAAATTGGAAGAAGATGTTCGAAGTTAATGTCCACGGTCTCTTCTATTGTACTCGAGAGGCTTTGAATATTATGGAAGATAAGGGTTGGGGAAGAATCATAAATATTGCCTCAATCTCAGGAATCTCTGCTATTAGTTCTCATAGTCCAAACTATTCTGCTTCAAAGGGTGCGGTTGTTGCGTTTACTCGCTCGGTAGCACATGAAGTAGCTGGAGCCGGTGTTCGAGTGAATTGTATTGCGCCTGGCTACATTGAAACGGATGAATTTATGCGGGGAATCAATAGCATGGAGCCCGAAAGAAAACAACGTTTTCTCATGCAGTTAATTCCAATTGGAAGAATTGGTAAAATTGAAGAATATGCAGCCCTTGCTGTATATCTAGCTTCAGATGAAGGGGACTACATGGTAGGTCAGATTATTAGTCCAAATGGCGGCTTAGTTATGGAGTTCTAATTTCTTATAGTTCAATATAAAAGGTTGAAAAGGAGAGAGATAAGAATGGCTATTGCAGAAGTTTTATCCCCACAAGAAATAAGGATGAATGCTGAAAAACAACATCACAAGTCCGGTGGTTTTGTACGAGAACGCACCTCTAAAATTTATCATTCCTTTGTTCTTACGAAACCACGAATTGATATTGAACGGGCTAAATATTTTACTGAATCTTTCAAGTTAACAGAAGGTCAACCTCTCATTCTCAGATGGGCCAAGGCGCTTTATCTTATCGCCGAAAAAATATCGGTATATATTGATGACTATCAATTGTTAGCAGGAAGAGTAGGTTGCCCTGGAAAATACGGCTTAATTTATCCTGAGCTCGATGGGTGTTTTTTAGACAAACTTTCAGTTAATGTAAATAATCGCTCGAATACACCCTTTGAGCTTACCGATGAGAATGCCGAGATTATTGATAAGGAAATAACTCCTTATTGGAAAGGCAAAAGTTTTTATGATGCTTTAGCTCACTCTTTTCACGAAGATGTTCTTAAAGTAACTTATAATCCTCTGGATATCTATCAATCACGCTTTATTGTTAACGAAACAGCCTCCATGCGTTCATCTCTACAATGGGTACATGACTATGAGAAGGCAATAGTAAAAGGCTTTAAATCCATTAAAGAAGATGCAGAGAAAGCACTCTCTGAATTAGATCCAATGGAACCGACAGATATGGTGGATAAAGCTCCATTTTTGCAAGCAGTAGTTATAGTTTCCGATGCTATCATTCTTTGGGCTAAACGACATGCGGTCTTAGCGCAGGAAATGGCCGCAAAAGAAACTGACCCCGTCCGCAAAGAAGAACTACTGACTATATCTGAGATATGTAGCAGAGTGCCCGAATATCCAGCACGTAATTTCCGCGAAGCCCTACAGTGTCAATGGTTTACGCAAATGTTTTCTCGCCTTGAGCAAAAAACAGGAGCAACTGTTTCTAATGGAAGAATGGATCAATATCTTTATCCTTACTATAAAAAAGACTTAGATGCTGGTCTTATCGACGAGGAACAGGTTAAGGAACTATTGGAATGCATGTGGCTGGGAATGGCACAATACTTAGATCTTTACATCAGCCCAGCTGGGGCCAACTTGTATGCCGGAAGTGCACACTGGGAAGCAGTCACTATCGGTGGTGTCGATGAAAATGGTAATGACGCTACGAACGAATTAACTTATGTATTCCTTCATTCGAAACAAGAATTTCCATTTAACTATCCTGATTTAGCGGCACGTGTTCACCAACTGGCACCCGAAAGATACCTCTTTGAGGTTGCTAGAACCATTAAAGATGGCACAGGCTTCCCTAAACTCGTAAATGATGAGGAAGTTATTCCTTTCTTGATTGCTAAAGGTGCTGACATTGCTCAAGCTAATACCTATGCTGTGTCAGGCTGCACCGAGTCAAGAATGCCGAACCTCGATACCTTTACGACTCCTTGTCCTTATGTCAATCTGGGAGCAGCTTTAGAGCTAGCATTGAATAATGGTCGGATGAAAATCTATGGTGATGAGCTATTAACAATCGAGACAGGTGAGATAAAGGATTTTAAAACCTGGGATGATTTCTGGAAGGCCTATCTGGCACAACAGGAGTATCTACTAACACAAGCCTTTAAACAACTTTATATTACTA
This sequence comes from Bacillota bacterium, assembly GCA_021849995.1. Taxonomy (GTDB): domain Bacteria; phylum Bacillota; class Desulfitobacteriia; order Desulfitobacteriales; family Desulfitobacteriaceae; genus JAJZSC01. The sequence continues at coordinate 3,720 of JAJZSC010000348.1, forward strand.
TTAAATTACGGGAAAAACACTTCGCATCCCCCTTTGGCTCTTCACTCCATAACCTTTGTATGAAAAACCATAAAGACCTGCACTCCGCCTATATTGACGGTGGTGTAGAAATTGGGTATTTCGATTTTATAGGTTTTGGTACAGTAGTAGATTCTCTCTGTGCAATTAAGGATGCTGTCTTTGATAAGGGTAAATTGAGCTTAGAAAAGCTGTGCGAAGTATTAGACAAGAACTTTGAAGGCTATGAAGATGTTCGTCAAATGCTTATGAAGTCGCCAAAATATGGCAATAATGATCTAGCAGCCGACTCTATTGCCAAAGCGATTGACTTGCAAGGGGTAAGTTTCGCGCACAAATATTCCAAGAAAATGGGCTTCTATATTAACTTGCGATATGTTCCGGTTACTTCTCATGTTCCTTTCGGAAAAGTAGTACAAGCAACACCAAATGGAAGAAAAGCAGGAATGTATCTATCAGACGGCTCTTCAGCTTCACATGGTGCTGATGTCAAAGGACCGACAGCAGTATTAATGTCAAACTATAATTCGAAAAATCGTGGTTATCATGAACGGGCTTCAAGGCTCTTAAACATTAAACTCAGTCCAGCTTGTGTTGCCGGTGAAGAAGGAACTCATAAACTGATGTCCTTAATCCGCAGTTGGTGTGATTTAAGACTATGGCACTTACAATTTAACATTATCAATCAAGC
>JAJZSC010000349.1 GCA_021849995.1 Bacillota bacterium
AAGCCCTTCGGCACAGTTTTACGTTGCGCAGCACTCGGTCGCTTAACGCGCCTCCGCAAAATCGGTTCACTGGCATTGGTCAACTCCTCCGTTTAACTTTCATGCTTTTTGGTGGCATACCTGTTGCATGGAGGTCTGATATGCTAAAAAGAAAAAGCGCTATTTTCATAGCGCTTTTCTTTATACCATTCAGGTAGTATAAATCTGAGGGATTAACTCACTTGTGCAAACTGCTTGCTGAGCTTTCTCATCAAGCGAGATTTTTTCCGGGCTGCCATATTCTTGTGTACTAATCCTTTAGAGGAAGCTTTATCCAAAGCACGGCATGCCTTTCTCAAAGCAAGCGTAGCTGATTCGGCGTTAGTATTCAAGGATTCCTCAAAACGGCGAATCGATGTCCGTAAGGTAGATTTAGCAGCAGCATTTTTGATTGTGCGAGCCTTGGCCAATTCTACTCTTTTAATCGCGGATTTAATGTTTGGCACTCGTGGTCACCCCCTTTTTGGAACGAACTCTCCACAATTGTACGCAACCTACATTCTATCACTCGTTTACAGAATTAGCAAGAAAAACTCCATAAAATTAAAACAATCTAAATAAAACTTGGAAATTGTGGTTATAACTATAGTGACCAATTTAAGCTTAGGCTAGTTTTGATTAAAAGGGAGGTTAAAAAAATGATAGGAATGATTGTTAGGTTTGTGGTGTCGGCAATAGTACTATTATTGGTGAGCTACATTGTACCCGGGTTACGTGTGGCTGGTTTTACCGGAGCATTGATTGCCGCAGTAGTCATTGCAGTGCTAGGGTATTTGGTTGAATTGGCTTTTGGAAAGGAAAAGATTTCCCGGTTTAGCCGTGGTACAGTAGGCTTTTTAACTGCAGCAGTGGTGATTTATCTCACCCAATTCATCGTGCCTGGATCTATTCAGGTAAATATTATTGGTGCATTACTGGCTTCATTGGTCATTGGAATTGTTGACAGCTTTGTACCTACAGAATTACGTTAGATTCTCCAATATTTAATAGTTTCTCATTATCCGGAAACTGCCTCATTAGCTGATGGGGCAGTTCTATTTTTGGCTTGTCCCTCATATTTCTTGAGTAAGGAAGGGGGACAAGTTTGTGCTAAGAGAAGCAGTATATCGTCAAAGAAGGCGCCGGTTTAGATTTGGGTTCAATTCGAAGTTGTTGCGAGGAATTCTTCTGAGTTTATTAGGGGTTCTTTTCCTCTTTGTTTTTGTTTACTCCGTTCAAAATGGTAGTTCAAGATATTTGATCCGTTTGCTTTCTGACCAAAGGTTTCCGTTTGAAGCTGTTATATTAGAAGGTGCTGCTGGCTTGTCAAAACCTCAAAGAGAGACCCTTGATAATATGCGAAGTCAAGGAATGTCTTTAGGGATGTTTTTGCTTACAGGAGTAAATATATCCGATACCAGAACCTACTTTTTAAGTTATTTCGCGCCACCTTCCAATGGACCGGCTTGGCTAGGCTGGGCATATTATCCGGATGACCCGGAGAGGGAGGGATTAAGCTTAGAACAGCTACCGGAAAACGAGCCTGAAATACAAAATCCTAACTCTGTCACTCCACCTATATCGAAGGAAGTGAAGGTAGCTATTTACCATACTCACAATTCGGAGAGTTATGCGGGTGCAGGTGGACCGGAACGGGAAACAGGAGAGAATGGTGATATCGTAACTGCTGGAGAAACACTTAAGAAGTCTCTTGAAAAGTATGGGGTTAAAGCTTTTCATTCGACAAAAATCCATGATGCGGTAGACTTTATGAAGGCATATAGTGTTTCAATCGCCACTGCTTCACAGATGTTAAGAGATTATCCCTCAACAGAATTACTTTTAGATATCCATCGTGACGGTAAACCTCCAGGAACCAGCAAGTCTACCATCATTGTCAAAGGAAAGGAAATAGGTCGGGTCCTTATAGTAATTGGGAAAATGAATGATCACTGGAAGAAAAACGAAGCTGTAGCCAAAGAGCTAATCGAAATCGGGGAACAAAAATTCCCGGGACTATTTATACCAAATATCAGTTATGCTGCAGATGCAAGATATAATCAACACTTGTCTGATGGTGCATTGTTAATGGAATTTGGGAGCCAGCTCAACACATTAGAGGAAGTACAGGGAACAGCTGATGCAGTTGCAGAAGTAATAGCTGAGTGGTTTAAGACTCGTTCCTGAGGGCAGCAAGCTGCAATTGCTACTCTAGTACCCTGTCAACCCTAATTCTATATGTTCCTGCTGGTTAAATTTCCGTATGACTGCGTTGTCGTCAATCGCAATACAACCAGTATTACTCATTCCTCCGCCTTGCCCTCCGAAAATTTTCCTCAGCGGTTAACACGCGGTTAACATAAGTTTAGAGTTGACAGTGTACTAGTCTTTCCCATCGAGTCGAAAAGTGCTATAATTCGTTGGAAAGAGGCGAGGGTTTCATTATAGAATAGGACTTGAGAGGGAAAATATTATGTCAGGTGGACGCACGCTGGCGAAAGCCGCTGGATTTTTAATGGCCGCTAATCTAGCATCTCGCGTCTTAGGATTTCTTCGTGAATCTTTGATGGCAGGTTTTTTTGGAAAAACTAATGCCACGGATGCTTATAATACGGCCTTTATTCTACCGGATCTTTTATATTGGTTGCTTGTAGGCGGAGTTATTAGCTCTGCCTTTATTCCTGTACTCTCAGAATATATTGCCAAAGGAAATGAAGAGGAAGGCTGGAAAGTAGTTAGTTCTGTAGTTAATATCACTTTACTCAGTTTAAGTATTCTTGTTGTGATCGGCTTGGTCTTAACCCCCTTCTTTATCCGTTTACAGGTACCTGGATTTGATTCTGAGACAACAAAACTTACCATCCATCTTACGAGGATAATATTAATTCAACCTGTCATATTGGCTATGAGTGGCTTAACTATGGGGGTGCTTAATTCTTATAAGATTTTTTGGCCATCAGCTCTAGGTACTGTTCTTTATAACGCCTGCATTATTTTCTTTGGAACGATTATGGCCGATCCGAAGGATCCGGCAAGTATTTCAGGCTTCGCTTTTGGAGTAGTAGCCGGAGCTATCGCTAACTTTGCTGTCCAGATTCCAGCTTTAAGGAAAGTCGGGATCCAATATTACCCGATAATTGACTTTAAACATCCGGGTGTACGTAAAATAGTTTTTCTTTCAATACCAATAGTTTTAAGCTATGCCCTTAATCAAATACAGGTGGTAGTTAATTCAAACCTTGGTTCGACTTTGGCAGCTGGCAGTATTACATCTATTTGGTATTCCTACCGGTTATTCCAGCTTCCTGTGGGTATCTTTGCTCTGGCAATAGCTGTTGCAGTGTTTCCTACCCTAACTGAACAGGCCGCCTTGAAGCAATGGGACCGTTTTAGAGAGACCTCATCACGTGCAGTTAGAATGGTGATTTTTATAACTCTTCCTGTGTCCGCGGGTATGATAGCTTTGCGTTTTCCACTTATCCGGGTTTTGTTTGAGCATGGAGCATTTTCCAGCCAGGATACAATTCTAACCGCTATTCCCTTATTCTATTTTGCTCTGGGAATTTCAGCTCAATCTGTAATTCAAATTCTTCCCCGGATGTTTTATGCACTTCAGGATACTTGGACACCAGTAATTTTGGGTCTTGTTGCTATGGCTTTCAATATTCTGTGCATGTATTTGTTAATCAAACCATTGCAGCATGGTGGATTGGCTTTTGCTACTTCTCTTGCCGCATTGTTTAATATGTTTTGGCTGTTGTATATACTTCGTCGCCGCTTGAAGAGCATTGATGGTTCACGGATATTTTGGACCTCAATTCAGTCACTGGGGGCATCTTTATTAATGGGTGCGGTAGTTGCCTTTTGGGGAGATTGGTTAACAATTGTTCTTGGCACAGGAACTTTAGCTTCTGTCTTTATCCTGCTTTCCGGAACTGCTATTGGGATTGCTATCTATGCCGTAGTGGCTAAGTTTATGAGGATGGAGGAGTTTGAGCAGACCCTTGGGTTAGTGCAGATGAGGCTTAAACGGAGTTAAGATGGAACAAAAGTTTTGAGGCTCTGTTCTAAAATGTTGTTGCCTTTGAAGGACATAAATATTATAGGTTATAGTTACCATAATCATATTAAACAGGAAATTTTTGGTAATAATATTTATTGAGGCGGAGTGAGAAATAAGGTTTTAGATCATCTGAACTTTAGTGAAAGCAAAAAGCTACTTGCATTTTTAATCAGGAAAAATTTAAGTCTTTGTTAATCAAATCGCTTTTAAGGGCGATTTTTGTTTTAAAAAAGTGCAATTCGGTGCGGTATAAATCCATCTATAGTGCTAACTTTTGTCTCATTTACTTAGCCCAACTTTCGTCTAAAAGAGGCTTAAA
>JAJZSC010000003.1 GCA_021849995.1 Bacillota bacterium
AAACATCTACGATCTGACCTCCCCAGGAAAGTCCCAGCCACTTAGGTATAAGAGTTACAAAGATATAAATATAGACAGTGTATAAAAGAATTTGGAAAATAGAGTTAAGGGCTACCAAAGCAGCGCAATACTCGCTATCACCTTGAGCCAGGGAATTCCAAACAATAACCATTGCAATACACCGAGCAAGCCCAATGATAATAAGTCCAATAGCAAAACCAGGTTTATCGCCAAGCAGCAATACAGCCAGCACAAACATCAAGATAGGACCAATAATCCAGTTTTGGATAAGCGAAAAGGAAAAAATCTTTTTATTCTGTGTAACTTTTCCGATCTCTTCATACTTCACTTTCGCGAGGGGTGGATACATCATAATTATTAGACCGATAGCTATAGGCCATGATATTGTTCCAGTGCTGAATTCACTCAGTGACTTTGCTAAGTCAGGATAGAAATACCCACCAAAAACACCTACTGCCATTGCGATAAATATCCAAAGCGTCAAAAATCTGTCTAAAAACGACAACCTGGATTTTTCAACATTTTCCACTTCAATCATCCTCCATAAATCTATTCACAGTTCATAGTCTTGCGCTTTAACCAATCATTTAAGTTTTGCAGGTCATTTTGATATAGTTCTAGATTCCTCAAGTTATCATATACCAAGCTATCTATAAACTTTATACGTTCATCTATAGCCAACGAATAGTAGACCCACTGGGCATGTTTGCGGTCTTTTACCAATTCGGCATTCTTAAGATAAATTAAGTGCCTCGATGCTTTAGCTTGTGAAATTTGTAAGGTTTCCATTATATCGCAAACACAGAGTTCTTTTTCGTATAACAGGTTTAGAATCCTCAACCGCGTTTCATCGGATAGAGCTTTTAATGCGTCTAAAATTTTTTCCATTTATTCACCTCTTTTTAGATCAATATTCATATATTCGTTTAAGCGATTATATAGATATTATACATGAAAGTCCAATAAAAGAGAACTGTTTTTAGGAATTTGTATTACAAACTTGGCTTGTCCATTCAATTGATCTTCAGTAATAAAGACGTAGAAAAAGAAAAAGGACGGTATAACGCCCAATTTATTTAGCAATATTTACATTCACTATTTTTATGTCTATAGTCAATGATATTGCCTCTTCTGTCAATTTCCAACTGACAGCAGCTTAGCAGCATTTCTTTTAACATTTTCCTTGCCCGCTGAACTCTTGATTTTGCCCCTGATATAGAAATGCCAAGCTTCTCACTTAACTCTTTCTGTGTCATGTTTTTAAATTCTGTCAAAAGAATAGCCTGTTTATAAGTCTCCGGTAAACTGTCCACCATCTCTTTTAAGCATGATGCTATTTCAATATTCGCAGAAGATTCTTCATTGGTACTGCTTTCCAGATTTTCGGTGAGATCTGTAATTTCAAACTTGTTGTGATTTCTCCTATAATTAATAGTGTTACGTGCTACTCTATATATCCAAGCATGAATTTTATCCTCATTCATCACGCTACCGATATTTTTATGGATTTTCAAATAAATCTCCTGAAATATATCATCGACATCTTGTTCATTTGCAACCCGTTTCTTAATAAACCTTTTGAGTGGTACACTGAATTCCTCCCAAACACAGTTTATACAAGTACTCACAGCAAACCACCTCATTTTTTGAAGAAGCTGTCCCATAGGAAGATTTAAAAGATATAAACCAATTTTACTTATGATTTCCGAGAATCTTAGCTATTTCCTTCGGCTTTAAAACTTTACCAACGGAAACAACCTTCTCATCAATCACTAATGCCGGGGTCGACATTACGCCATAGGCCATAACCTCGTTAAGATCGTTGACTTTAATTATTTCGCCGCTATGCCTGTCTCTTTTAATGTTTTCTCCGTATTTTCTTTCAAACTCTTACAGTTTTTACATCCAGAACCTAAAATCTTGATGATCATACTAACCTCCATTCCGCCGCTGCCGCTGGCGGCACAAATAGTAATGAAAAATGGTGCGCGGCTTTCACCCACTTTGTTATGATTAGTTTAGGGAGAAGATACACTACAAAGCACGGTGGGGTGAGTCGTAGACTGCTCTTCTTAGCTTAAATCAGTATACTAACCAGTGTAAGAATCATCTTTCAAGCACAAATAAGTGGTTCTATAAGACCGCACGCTAATCATTGCTTTAGCTAACTGTTAAATGTGTGATGATTCAGTTAACGTCTTCCTCCTCAACTATGAAAGGAGGCTGTGCCATGAAAGTTGTTTATCCTATCTGTTGTGGTGTCGATGTGCATAAAACTTTTCTCGTTGCCACAATCATTACTTCACTGGGAATTACTCCCCACTATTCTAAAAAGAGATTTTCAACTTTTAACAATTCCATTCTCCAATTCAAGCAGTGGCTGATTGATAACGACTGCTTTGATGTGTGCATGGAATCCACCGGGAAATACTGGGTTCCCATCTTTAACCTTTTAGAAGACACCATCAGTATCACTGTCGCCAATCCCAAATGGGTGAAGGCCGTAAAGGGAAACAAGGATGATACAAAAGATTCCAAATGGATTGGAGACCTTTTTCGTTTAGGCTTAGTTCCAGGCAGTTATATCCCCGCTAAGCCAATTCGCATTCTTCGTGAATACACCCGCTACCGCTCCAACCTTGTTTCCTGTAAAAGCAGTGAAAAGAACCGTTTCCAGAACGCTTTCACTGTCTGTAATGTAGCCCTTGATGCTGTCGTCTCCGACATGTTTGGCAAATCTGCCTCTTCCATCACGGATTATTTAATTTCATCTGACTCTTTTGACCCCGAATACTGTTCGTCACTTCTTCAAAGGTCTTTGAAGAAAAAAGCAGATACCGTGGTTGAATCCATTGAAGGATATCATATGACCAAGGAACAAAAGGAACGTATCGTAATGGTTCGCTCCCATCTTGAATTTATATAACAGTCCATTACTGAACTAGATGAAAAACTTGATAAAATGGTAGTTCCTTATGAGAGTGCCATTATTCTCCTTAGAACCATTCCCGGAGTTGAAAGAGCTTCTGCTATCACCATCATCTCCGAGATTGGCGGGACTAACGCCTGGCAACAATGAATCTGCCGGCAAGAAAAAATCTGTTCGTATTACACGTGCTGGTGTCTACCTCAAACCTGCATTGGTACAAGTTACCCATGCAGCCGTGAAATCGAACATCTCTCCTTACTACAGAGTCAAGTATGAACGCATTAGTAAAAGATGAGGCAAAAAAAGAGCCATAATCGCTATCGCAAGGATGATACTCACCGCTATATACCACATGTTTGTTACGGGTGAAGAGTTCAATCCGAGTGATCTGTATAAAGTTGATATGCCCCAAGAAATGGTGGAAAAGCAGAAAGAGAAAGCTATTAAACAAGCAGCAAAACTTCTGATTTCCCTTGGTCTAATAAAAGCTACTGACATTTCTGTGGCTTAAATCAAAGCTTTATTTTTTTCTGGGCTTTCAAAGCTTTAAATTTGTGTACCTTTTTTAGATTAAGCAGAGTTATTTTTCACGCTATTCACTGTCACGTTCCCTAAGAGATAACTTATCTGCTTCGATAAAATCGCTTCTGAGATCATCAGAAAGATTAGAATTACGCAAGATGTAGAGCCGATCGTCGAGATCTAATTCCATTGGTTTCATCCCTATTTAATTTGATTATAATAACTGTTATCTCTGCTACTTTAGCAGAATCTAGTGTCTAAAGCACGCATTTCTAAACAAGTACACTATAACATAAGTAGTACTCTGTCACTCTTGTAAGATAAGTCGCGACTCTCTATTCAGCGGTCCAAAATATACCATTTGCTATATGACTTATTTCCCTTTAATTACGTAACGACAGCTTCTCCAGTGCGTTTGCCTTATCCTGCTCAGACGGCTGCGTATAAATTCGTGTAGTATTTAAGCTCTTATGCCCCAGGATTTCTGCTACCATCTCCAGCCCTTCTCCAGTTTTTAGAAGATTCCGAGCAAACGTATGCCGCAGGGCGTGAGGATGAAGTTCGGGCAATTTTGCAAGGTAAGAATACTGATCAATAACCTGCCGAATTCCGCTGGCGGTTAAGCGACCAGTTCCCTTCCCCCGCTGACTCAAAAATACAGGCCCTTTTGTGCCACCGTTCAAATAATCGCGCAAGGCCTTCCTGGTGTCGCTGTTGAGGGGCACAGTACGGAATTTACCCCCTTTCCCCAGCCGTACCTTGAGACTGCCGGAGCGATCACCAATAATAAGATCGTCAATATCCAAAGCAGCTACTTCGCTAATTCGAAGACCCGTGTTAAGCATGAGGGTTATCAGAGCAATATCTCTTGGTACACATTCACGTTCCACTGCGCGAGTTAGTGAGCGTTGACCAAGACGATCCAGTCCTTGAGGTGCAGAGCGCGCCTCTGCGACATTGGATGGCATTGCCATGTTCTGCCCATTAAAATCTAGCCAATTCGCTATCGCAATGAAGGAAAGATTGACCGTCGATGGAGTACGCTTAAGGTTAATTAATAAGTAAGATTTGTATTCACGCAATTCTGTAGGAGTTACACGCTCATGAGTAAGTGTTTCTCCATTCGTCGATTCCAACCACTCGGCAAAACGCAGTACTCGCTGTCGATAAGCTCGGAGAGTGTTTTCACTTTTGTTGGCATGTCGAAGATGTTCCAGCCATGAGTTAAGGTCTGGTACATTGGTCTGTGACAAAGACATCACCTCTTTCTCATTTGGTTAGCCCGAGGGTTTGCTCTATGTTTTTGTGCTAAAAATCTTATCTCCTGAGTTTTTTGGCACTTAACGACCATAACGGCTGTGGGCGTAGCGTTGTAACCCGCATATAATAAGGTTTTTCAATATCAATCTATCACAGTTACGTAAGAACTTAGGAGATAATGTATATTATCTCCTATACTTATCTCCTGTTGTTGATAAAAATCAGGCAAAAAATTCGATGAGTAACCGCATCTTCGAGACCACCGACTAAAATTGTGGAATCCTCAAAGGAACACTTTAATACACTCCATAAATATGGATAATGGGCAGCACGGCTCGTCTTCGGTTTTGACACATATTAAACATAATGGGCAATTTGATACTAAAGAATTATCAACTCTATTGTCGCAATCACCGCTATACTATCTCTGCTCGAGAAATCCCGGATATCCACATTCAATATCAGTGTGTCCGTGATTTTCTATTATCATATACTCCTGTATATATTCATTTCTCATTGCGTCTATATACTGAATTCCAAAACACAATCCCTCCGCCAAATCATCCGGATCTGCCATGAAGAAAAGGTATTCTGCCTCGCCCACTGAAATCACCTTATTGTAGGCCATTCCTCCAACATTAAATCCTGTATGAACAACCAATGTCTTGGCAAATCCATTCCCAATATTCTTTACAGTGACTTTGATCTCGTTTGTGGCTTTCTTTCCAACAGATTTTGGACCGAGTTCAAAGCCACTCGCAGTATTTTTATTAGCTCCCACAGTCACAAGCAAAAATGGCTGGATTGCGGCCTTTTCTTTCTGCTCATCAGATTCTTTATAATATCTGATTGTAAAAAAAACTCCCAAAAATGCAAAAACTCCAGAAATCGCTCCGCCAATAATTCCTCCCCAATACGAGGCCAACGATCCAATCCATGTAGAATCAATCGTATCGTTGATAGCCAAACTGACAATATGATTCCGCATCAATATCTCTAACCCAACGGCTAACAATGCTGCAATCACGATAAATATACAGAGAAATAGGATAATATGCTTTGCTATTCTATTTTTGACCCGTTTCTCTTTTCCGGGATCATATGGTAATCCAAATCTCTTTATCTCTATTTTCATAATATCATCATCTCCAAGGACTACTTTCCCATAAATGAATTGCTATGATGTGCTGTTTGCCGAGCTGCTCATTATTGCAATAATTGCTAGCTTCTGAAACTACCCATCTGAAGTTCTATTCATCTTCCACTTCTTCATCTTCATCCATGCCTCCAAAAATTATATGTTCATTCCCGATAACATTAATTATATTGATTCTTTCCTTAATATCTTCTACATCTTCTTCATATAAAACTTCAACTTCATTTATAAGAGACTGCGGTACCTCACCTTCACAAATAGATGCTAGGTATTCTTGTACAAAGGCGATTTCAATATTAAGTGGTTCGATACTTTTAATAAATTCATAACAATCCGAAGTGGCTTTAGTATTCATTAAAAATACTATAAATTCTTTAAGAGATATTTGTTCATTTATATATTGTTCTTGTAATGAATCTCTTTTAAATTCAGGCAAGAATATCTTGCTTGCAGGTGATTCACTTCTAAGCTCGTAGGTATAAATATTCTGCTTAAAGGATTGCTCTGTGATCTGCTCATAATATTTTCTGGATATAGAGCCAACTACTCTTCCAAAAAAATCCTTAATCCTATCATCATTATATGTTGGGAATAGATTACTTGTATTAATATCAATTTCCAGGCTGGTACATAGAAAATCAGTTAGTAAATCTCTTTCCTTAGCATAGTCATTACTAATATTGAATCTTTCATATCTACAGGTGTTATAAAAATTTGTAATCACTTGCAAAAACCTATATTGGTGTGAATTAAACTTAATGTCACAGCTCTCTAATATTCTGACATGAAGTTCTTGGTGGCTATGTGTGATTAAACTTTTCTCAAATAATTCTATTTGATCTAAGGGAATGTCTTCTAAAAGGACAATAAGAGCCTTTTGCAATCGCTCTATACCCACAGAAATCGGATATAAAACATGAAAAATTTCACTTTCGTAATGAAAACTCTTTAAACGATTAAACTCCCTTATTCCATGATGAATAAATGTTCCCGCAATATCTATTTCTGTGCCCATAGCAAAGTTTTTGAAATATGTAACTTTATTCAAGTATGCCATCCCCTTAAAATTGATATTCCACAAACGATCTTACTAGCTTAAAACGCTTTTTTAGGAGATCTACCTCATCTTTACTTTAACGTTGATTTAGTGAGCCTCAAGGAAGCTACCAAGTTTCCATACCCCTAGGGGTACGGAACTTCCAATTATTAGCCTTACGTGAAGTTGGACGGTTGGGTCTAACTCGAAGTAATAAACATAATGGGCACTTACAACATTTTGCAACTCTAACAATGAATCATACTCTGCCAATCAAATCGAAGCCTCTCCAATAGGGACGAGAACTCTCTTCATTGCTACACACTCACCGTTCTTGATAACATAGCATTCCACAAAATGCGATCCAGAGAATTGCGATTCCTCCCTATGATGACTTCCAGAATCCTTTATAATCTGACCTCGCACTTGATTATGCGTTTCAGCATATTCGCCAACATTACGAACTTTCCACCAAATACTATATGGATGCGGTGTGTTAGTTGTTGCATAAAAATCAATGTGCAGTCCATGCGGTATTAACCATTTGAACATTGGGAACTTGCTCAGGAAAGTATTTAATGGCTGCTGATGAAAACCATTTGCTTCTATTTTAACTTCGACACTTACATCATAAACGTCATTGATATCGAGAACTAAATCCTCAATATACTGCTCCGTGTCATTGTATTTTATAACACTATCTGATCTATATGACTTAGCAAGAGCAAACGATTCATTGACTGCAGTGCTTAACTCTTGCCAGAAACTATGATTAAAGAATTCATTCCAAACCCTATATGCATCCGTTTCATCGCAGGCGTCATCAAATAAGACATCTAACTTGCTCAGTTTATCTTTTAAGCGAGACAACCAGTTGTCCATCTTATCATAATGGTTTTGAGCAGTGAGCAAGGATATCTCTGGATCAGTAGGATTGTAAACCTCAGTTGAGTCTTCAAGTCTATCTCGAACCGCTATCATCGTATGATAAAAGATCTCATCAATCCGGTCATAATCTGTATTGTATACTTCATCACATAGAACAGATTGTAATAGTCCTCCGGGTATATTCACCCAGCCAGTTCTGGATTTGCAAAACATTTTTGATAACCTTACTACCTTACGAAGCTCTTTACCTTTATCAGATACTTCACTTTGAAACCAACTGGTAATAGCTTTCGGATCCCTTTGTGTCCAAGAAGATCCTCCTGAATGCTCATATGTATACTCATCAGATCCAGCTTCCTTGAACCTACGATATACCGCAAAGTCAATGTGGTAACCATCATTATATTTTATTCTTACACAGTTTGTTTTGCAGTCGGGGTCTTCTTTAAACTGCCCCATTTTATACTCCAAAGCATCTCGAACTAGTCTTCTGGCCTGTAACGGACCCATATCACCAATATTGGCTTTGTCAAATACTATCGCAACGTCAATATCATAGTCATTAGAATCATTCTGCACCACCGTGTTCATTGCCATGCTGCCTTGAACACGTGTCTCTGCGTAAGAATAAGATGTATTATGATCAGAATTATAGCTTTTAAAACCATTCTTTAATCGTTCAAGATTCTTATTTTTCTTTTCTCGTAGTTCCTGTTGCTTATCCCCTTGAAGGACAACGTAGTCTTTTATAAATCGCTCAAATTGTTTAGAGGCATCATACATTAAACTTCCCCTCCCTCGACTTCAACCAGCTTTCCACAGTCATCTGCAGTGATCGAAACAATAATACCAAACGGGTATTTGGGCAAATTACTCTGTACAAAATGGTATGAAATAATCTGCGGCAACCGATTATTAGACAAAGCGAATAACATGCCAAGTTTTATTGAGACACAGCTCGGAATTGACGCCACAAAATGAACTCTATTGATCTTTGGATACTTTTCCTTAATGGCCTCAATAGCATTTAATACGATATTTCCATAGTCTTCAAGCTGCTCATTTGAGACTATCACATTGTCCTTCGGCTCATCTAACCTAATCTTGATTAAATTCAAATCTCCGAATTGAACAAGGTCAGGCTCTTGAACAGTTCTAGTAATAGATAAGGCAACTATGACATCCGTAGAATCCTGCTTAATATATTGTGGATAGGTTACATGTAACGGCTCATGTTTTTGAAATCCATCCTTCGCTTTCAACTCGTAATACTTATTATCAGTTCTTTTAAATTCAAAGAATCTTTTAAGGTTACAATCAGATAACCTTGTTCCAGCTAATATTGTGTATGGAATGGGAGCCATCCCCGTGAAACAAGACTTGAAATCTTTACTTCTATTACTGAATGCTTCGCATTGCCTCTTAACCTTATCCACTATTAGCTGATTCTTTTCCTCGGTCATTGGGCCATTTCTGAATATATCCACGAAATCAATGATAACTTCTTTAACTTTGAAATCTACCAATTTAAGGTCATTGATGTTCTGTACATCACTTATTTCCTTCTGAGAGAACAAGCCAAACATATTTAGGACAAAGATACGATCCTTAATATCTTTTCTTAAAAAAAGACCCAATATAATCAATAAGAAACCACATGCAATAGCGACATAATCATCTTCCACACTTACTGCAACTTTAAATAGTGAAGCAATAATTGAAGTTACTATTTCTTTAATTCCCGGAAAAGCAGAAACCACAAGAGAAACTCCAGCAGTTATTATTGTGTCCGACATGTTTGTAGAGGAATCCTTTGAGAAAACGCGTCTGATTATCAAAATCAATAGACATACAATTATGATCAATACACCAATAACAATCCAGTATATCATTATCTTTTTCCTTTCTTAGCTACAACGGCAATCTATACTTATCCAACTTTATGCAGCAGTCAACGCCAACCCCTTAGCCAAGACATTCAACTGAGCATTATCGCCAATCAAGATCTTTACTTTGTCATTCGGTTCAATTGAGTAATCCCTAAACCGCCTATAATTTATAAGTTTAATTTTGAGAATCGGGGCAGGCATGGTTTATCCTCCTACTAAGCGTTTTATGTATACCATTTTGTACCGTATAAGTTTAAATCTTTGAGTTTCCTGTCGTCGCTGATATTCATAAGTTAACGAACTGCCTATAATTGCTATAACTGTTGGTATCTTGAACTGTCGATTATTAGCCTTTTAGCTATTCGTCTGAGCTTCCATAACACTTAGACTATTTCACATATTGTCCCAAGAATACAGTCGTAAAATAGTGTAATCTCTTAGCTAAAGTGTAGGGAATTTTCCTTAAGTAGACGTAGCTGAGGAATTGAACTAGAGCAGTCTCAAAACAAGATTAACTACTGTTATTAGCTCATCTTGTCCATCTCGACTACTTAGCTCCTTAGCTGTAGAACAACAAGCAAAGGCTTTCCATATTTGATCACCAAATGGACAATACAAATCGCTTTCGACGGTAGAAGAAGTTTCAACAACAGCACTATTTACGGCGTGTTGAACTACTCCACATTTGTCTGACCAAAGGAGCCTACCATTCTTTAAATCGAAATAATTCTTTTGCTCATTGGTTAACCAGAAATACAAAAAGTTATCAGGGTCTATAGAACTTTTAATCAGGTGTCTCTTTAAAGCCTCATCAGGAATGTAATTTTCCATTTCGTGTTTATTCAAAACATGAACGCCATAACCATATTTATTGCATATTTTTTTTATATTTCTTATCCATCCCTTTTTATTATTAGGGGTTTGTATAGGAGAAATTTTATCACTGTCTACGATACATACCACGCGTTGGAGGCCCTTAATATTTTCTGCAACCATTGGCAGAGTGCTACCGCCTCCGTGAACAAGCTCAAGAAAACACTGCTCGGTATCAATACCTGCGATTAATTTCAAACATGTCTTGATGAATAGGCCATCTGACTCAGCATTCTCCAAAATAATGCTAAGGGGCCTGTTTAAGAATGTCTCAACAATTTCGATGCTAATAAACTCATGAATATTACCAAAGTCATCATGTGCAGTTAATCGTTTATCATCTAAAAAGGTTTTAAACTCAATTCTCTTCTCGGCGAAAGACTTCTTTCTCTCAAGTATATAATCAGGTGTACAGACTCTTACTAAAACTGTTGGATTATTGTGTGAATAGAGATCATCAGTTATGGATTTCGTAATGAACTCTTGAAAACTAGCAAGAAGTGGGATGCTAAATATTTCAGGGTCGTCGCTAGGCCTTAGAAACCAACTATGTTTACCAGAATCAAATAGCCAAAACAATAATTTAAGTGTTTTGGCTATTGAAATGTCAGATTTAGCCTTCTCTATTAAATCAGCTGGAACGTGGATTACCATAGCGGAGACTCACTCCCTTGATGCTTTTTTCTATAAGCCTTTCTTAGAGCAAGAACCTCCATATAGTCTTCGGAAAAAAAATCCTTGGGCCAGTCAAGAATCCCGCCATCCCGGTCTATTGTTAGTGGTCGAATATTTATACTGCCATCTTGAGACTTTTCAGTGTAGTATAAAGCAACCTCATTAGGTGAAAGCCTTTCCTCCAGAATATACCGCCGAAGCCTAATGAGCATATGCTCACTGTGAGTCTCAATAAAAAACATTTTACTGTTAGAACCTTTCCCCCTTATACCTCGTACAAATAGGTCAGCCAAAGATGATTGTGCTGCCGGATGCAAGTGCAGTTCTGGTTGCTCAATTACATTAATTCGTGGCAAATGGTTGATCTTTCCAGAGTACATCTGGTTGTTACGCTTCATAAGGGTTTGTACTATAATTGGAATCAATTGCGACAGACCATGTCCGACGTCGATAAGATTATTTCTCGCATTTGTCAATTTATCAGTAACAACAATTTTAAACATATCACCTTTTAAATCTTCTACATCTAAGCTATAATTCAGATTTTCTGTTAGCCATTCTGAAACGCTATTTATAAGCCTATTGTCGGACCTCATATCTTGACCTAATATGACTGGGGCAAATTCGCCGGCACTTCCAACATGGTTAACCGAATTCTCCGTATATCTGTAAAATCGTTCTGGTGTTCGCCTAAATGGACCTATATAAGAAATATTACCCACCATAGTATTGAAATAGTAACTTAGCGAGGAAAACAGGTAATAAAACTCATTAGCAATTTTCTTGGTCATTCCACTGTCATCAGTATCTAATACCCTAAAATCAGGAATGAACTTATCAAAACCCATAAGCTCTTCCGGCATTTCCATTACATTGCCGTCGATTCCTGAAATAAACCGCAGATAATTGCCATTAAAACGTTCGAACACTATTATTACTTGTTTTGTACTTCTTAGTTCGAAATGATCAACAACTAAATTTCTCTCCCTCAATTTTGCTCTAACCCGAATTATTAGGTCTTCCTTAGAGTTAATAGACTTTTCGAAAATCTTCCTGATGTAAGGCATTGGTCGTGCTCTTAATAGGTCAGCAGCTTTAATCGAAATTGAAAATTCAATTACAGAATTTTTATCATGATTAAATACAACGTCTTCAAAGTTTCCATAGTCAATAGACTTCCCATAAAATAGTAAAGGCGCCATCGAATCGTCTTGAAAGGTTTGCCTTAGCACTAAGGGAAATCTCAAAATGCTGCTCTTTCCAGAACTATTTTGCCCAATGACAATAGTGATGGGCTTAAGTTTAATATCGCCCGTATCCTTAAATCCCTTTATACCCTTTAGCCTAAAGGTTTTCATATCCTCACTCCTATTCCGAAAGTACTTAGCTTAGCAGTTATTTCTACGATTATCGATTTATACTCAAAACTGACACCTTTCCATTGAATATTGACCCCCTATACATCTCTCAAGATAACGTTCTTCCATAGTCACATTATAGACATTTAGCACCACTCCAAATTTGCCATCAGTAACGTTATTCACCTAACACAGGAGATGGACAGCTACACCTCTCTCTACATCGATATAGATTCTAAGCTCATAGTAATTCACCAATAAACCTTCCACGTCTTTCTTCGATTCCCTCCTAATGTCGCGGAAACAATCCAAGAAAATACAAAATTCAACTTGTTCAAAAGAACGTCTTTGGCAGTTTAATTAATTCAGCGCCACACTGCACCCTCTGGCCATTCTAATCGGCGTTTGAAGAGTATACGGCTGATGATTATGTGGATGTCTTCCCTGTGTTCTAAAACCTTCATTGTTCGATACTTCTTACTCTTGATAGGCCACCAATTGCTGTGTTGTTTTACTTCCACAGAACCAGCATCTTCTCCTCCAAATATTGGCCCTTACTTTTGTTTCTCACTTGATCTCTTTTCGTGAATTTGTCTTAAATGCTAAACAAGATACCTTTCGATATAAGGCATCCCATTATTAATTGATCTCATTCTGAGTAATGTCTAAGGCGGCTTTCGCTACATTTATCTGGTTAGCACTATTGAAAATAAAAACCATCTTGAATGAGTGCCCTTAACTTCATCCAATGAAGATGCCTGTATATGCAGTTCTATATTTTTCCTTTTAAAATATCATCCACCTGAACTTTCTTCTTTAAGAGGTTTTCTCCGATTACCCATAATCAGTACCACTCCTTGTAGAATGCTCTTTGGAGAAAGAGCAAGTACCCTTTAGGGGTGATATGGCAGTATGCCCTTTTAGAATCCCGTTAGAAAATTGGGTTTCTGCTCCGGCGACAGCTGGGAGATTGATATAGATCAAAGAGTTTAAATGTCCTGCAGAAAGAATGTACGAGGATTGGGCATACTTTCCCCTAGAGGTTTGGGCTTCAATAATGCCCTCTTGACGGAGTTGGGATAAGGCCGCTTTAAGGGTTCTATAGGCAACGCCTAGGCGTTCTGACCAGGCCTTTTGAGTTTCTGTGACGGCTTTATGCTGCATGAGATCAGCTATGATATCATCTTTAACTTCCTGGATATGATCCCTTCTCCGATCGCGGGGCTTGGCCCATTTGTACCAGCCCCTTATCTGTGCAGGCAGGCCTGTTATGGACGAAAGGACACGGGGGGAGGCATGGTGTCGGCCAGCGAGGACAGACCGATAGATTTTCTCTATCTCTGCCATGGGCAGGGGGGCTTTGAGGTCTTTATTCCAAGCATGAAGTTTGGTATAGATCTCTGTAGAAGGGATCCCTGCATCCCATAGGCACAAACCCAAACCATAGGCCCAGCGATTTCTTTCACCTTTTTCTGCGACTGACTCTTGAATTCGTTTCCCGGCAGGTGTAGCCAGCAAAGTGCCGATATAGACAACCTTATGCCCCTTTTCCTTGGATACTTTAATCGGTCGGCGGGCTTCGTACCACTTAGAGAGTTCTTCCCAGGTAGTTCTGCTATAGTTGTCCGTATATGCGATATTAGCCATAGTTGGACGGCGTACCCAGCGTTCTACACCTACGGCGCAGGGATCTGCTTCTAGGGCTTCTACCATGGCCTCATGGACTTTATTCACTTTGGCCAACAGGATATCATGGCGGATTCTGAGTGGTTCAGATAAGATATTCCAGGCTTGGTAGTGGCCGAGGGTGGCGGTGGCGATAATCAGCTCCGGTGCGGGAATACCGGCAGCGTGATAGAGATCAAGGATATCTTCCGGAGTAGTGCCTTGGGGAGTATCGAAATCGCAGACAAAGGCCAGGACGTGTCTTACATAGCGACGTTGCCGTCGGCGAGCAAAGAAAGTGGAGGCCGTAATATATGTATAGTCTTTAGATTCGAGATCAGGGAGGGTCCAGATAATGCGTGGATCAGATTTTATATCGGAACCGAAAACCAGACCGTGATCTTTTTTTAGGTAATTGACTTTATATGGGCTAGTTTCAGGCATTACGTGAGAATAAACTTCAGATAGCATTGAAACAACCTTTCAAATCAAAATCCCGAGCAAGAAAGCTCGGGATTTTGGCAATTTTTTATTCTAACGGATACGTTCATCTTGGATAAAGTCAAAAAGGCAATCTTCGAATTACTCGTTAGGTAAAGTAGCATCATAATCAACTTCTTGCAGGGTGAAATCGGGATGGATTTCTATGGGCATGGGTTCCCGTTTATCCTGAATGAGCAGGATGGCAGCGACAACAAGGATAAAAGTGTAGATAAATAATTCAATGATAGTTTTACGTCCCTTCAATAAAATTTCACTCCTCTTCGCTTCCTTGTGGGGCATATAGGTAAGGCACCGGGTCCGTATGGCTCCAGGACAATCTGGAGGTTCTGATTTCAAAATGGAGATGGTGTCCAGTACTGGTACCCGGATTTGGGTCAAGCTTCGGATCTCCTCCTTCTAGACCGATGATGTCACCGGTGAAGATCTCTTGATCGGGAAGTGCGAAGATTTTAGATAGATGGGCATAAAAAGAGTAGAAGGTTTCATCCGGATAATCGTGTTTGATCAAGATGTAATTTCCGTAATTTTTGTCGATCCCTACTTTGACAACTTGACCATTGGCAATACTCTTGATTTCGCTATGCCATTCTGGAGCAATATCAATACCAGTATGGAAGCTTAATCTGCCTGTTACAGGATGGATTCGTTGACCGTAGGGTGAGGTGATTACACCTACTGCTGGCATAGGATACTTTCCGTTTAGGATAATGGCTCCCGTTTGGAGACGAACTTTATCGCCATGCTCCGCACGGAAGGCTTGGAGGGCTGCCATTTCGTCCGGGTTCGTGAAAAAGCCCGCTATGAAAGATAGCGGGCTTGCAAGGATATAGACGAAGATCATGAGGATTAGAAGAACTAGGACCATCGGTATTGAAAAGAGAATTAAAAGATTCCTTCTTCCATCTTCGTCAGTGGCTAAGGTTGCTAGGTGAATAAGGACTTTACTGGTTACGGGATCGGCCATGCACTCTCACCACACTATCTACCTCCAGCTTTACCCATGTATTTAAACTTATAATCAGGTATTTCAAAGTTTGCTCTCAGGCGTTTTGATCCAACCATAAGAAGAGCCTGACCACGTTGTTTGCTGGCCAACAGCTCTTCCTCTGCATCTGTAAGGTTGTAGAGTTCTTTGGTTTCCTTTAAGTTGCTTCCATCCGTACCCATGAGAATTTTGAAGCAGGCCATTTCGAGTAAAGGTTGTCCATACATCTTAATTTTAGGATCAAGAAAATCTACTACGCTGTGAGATATAACTCCAAGGGCCCCCTCATATTTCCGAACACCTTTTGCAATATTTCTTAGAAACATAAGACTTTCTGGAATATTGGGATCAATCATATAATAAGCTTCGTCGCAGATAAGCAGGACTCTCTCCGTTGGATCTTTAACAATTTCATCCCATGCCCATTGCAATAGATTAAAATATTGAGCAGACTTAACACTGTTTGAAGTGGTTTGCAAATTCTTGGTATCTAGGCAAACACATTGGGAATCTGTTTGGATCGATGTGTGCCCATTCCATATAAAACTATCTGAACCTACGGCAATATCCCTGAGCAATAGGGTTAAATCATCATATTCTTTCTGATAAGGATTATCTCGCTCCTTAGCTTTTTCATTAATTTGACGGTGAAGATCCTCCATTATCGGAAAGTCGTTATTTTCAAGCATTTTAATTTCTGTTTCCCAAAAAATATTGAACTTGTTATAAAGCTCAATAATTTCAGTTTTTAAAATTGCTTTTTGTCTATCCGTTAAGGATGGAATATAGTGACCAAAAAAGATTTCTAAACTCTTAATATAAAGAGCCATATCTCCCATGCCATGACCATCATCCCCATAGAGCTTATCATCTTCACTATTATCATCTTTGGCTGCCGTTCTTATTTGTAGAGGATTTACTTTCCCATTTGATCCTCCGCCAGCATTAATCCAATCGCCATTCAAATTCATCGTAAATTCTCTATACTCACGATGGGGATCAATAAAGATAAGCTTGGTACCTCTCATATACTCAGCTAAGGCAATATGTTTAATATTAGTAGACTTACCTACTCCGATTGTTCCCGTAATCACAAAATTTGAGTTTGTCCGATCCCCTCCCCTTATCCACGGGTCCAGAATAATCAAACCTCCGGCCGAGTCTTTAGCGAAGTAATATCCTTTCCCGTCGTTATAACCTGAAGAAGCGAATGGAAAACCACCAATAAAGCTCGATAAAGGTACTGGGCGTTGCGTAATTCTCTCAACTTTTTCATCAGTACCGTAAAAGGGGGAGAGCATTTTAAAGCCCTCCTTTTGTAGGTTGGCCAGTACTCGGGCTTTACATTTTAGACCAACTATTGTGCTCTCCACTTTTCTACATACCTTCGTGAAAGACTGTTCATCTCCCGCAATGGGCATGACTACAACACTCATCAACCCTACCGATTCACCATCTTGGTCTATCTGTTCAAGGATCTTTTCTGCGTTATCAGCTGTCCGTATCGCTCTTTGGCGTGTCAAGGGATCCTTCGTTGTTTCTGCTGTTCCACGATTGAGACGAATTGTAGAAGATAGAGTATCAATAAACGTTCCGGCGTCAGTTGGAGTGAATGTGATGGAAGCTATGGTACTTGGTATGTTGGTAATTTTAGATAACCATCCATAATCCGGGTCTTGATGATATTTTATAATGCCATAGGCCTTACCTTTGTTTTCGCCAATTGTAAGCGTGTTACGGGTAAAGTTTAGTCCTATTGGGGCAATTACATTTAGTAAAGCATTATTCACGGGGATGGCTTCTGTTCGTTTAGCCATTTGGATCCTCCTTTCAGCACGAATGAAACGGCAAGAAGACTTTTTCCTGCCGTTCCATGATGATTAATTTTAATGGGTAAGTACCGGAAAAGATGGACTAATATCCATGTCTTCTAAATGGACGTAAGCCGGATTGTTAACAAGATTACACAAGCGAGTAATATCTTTTTCTTTAATGATTTCGCATGGCACTTTCGAGCTTTCGAAGGCCGCTTTGAGATCCTGGACACGACGGAAAATATCTCGCTCGCAGTCTTCTTCGTAACGTTGCCAGATAGGAAGATAAAACTGGCGTTCAATGACATCTCCGGAAAGAGCATAGTTGCTGATAGCCGCTATTTCTTTGCGCAGCAGTTCTTTCTGCTTGGGGTTGTTTGTTGACGCTAGCAGTGCAGCGTACTCGTTGGTGAGTGGGCTAATATCGACCGGACGTGAGACAGCAAGGAGCTTGAGAGTTTGCTGATCTCCGGAGAGTTCGGCGGTAAGCCTCCGAGTAAGGGATTCTTTTTCTCGTTTGCTAAGGAGATCGATACTGATAGAATCCGGTTTTAGATATTGAAAAATATAATTATCTCTCGTGTAAAGGTATTTACCCCGGATGTCTTTCACGTTAGTGAATTCTTGTGCGGTTATTTGGTCTCTGTTTTCTTCTTCGCGTTGCTTCTTTTGATTTCGGATCATGAAGAAATAGACCGCAACCCCGATAAGTAAAGTCAACAGAAAAATCGATATTGCAATAATGGGGCTCATGATAGTTATTCCACCTCCAATTCCTTATTTTCAATATCAGATTAAACTTCGATCATCATTTAAATTTCCACTCATCTAACGATAAATAGGGGTAATGCTTTTGAGACCGAGCAAAGTGAATCATATTTTTAACTTGATCCACAGCGGAAAGATTGGTCTGATCCTTGATGCACATCATGACGCTGCCAGCGATAATTACAAGCATCGCCACGATACACACTGAGATATTTCGTGTGATCAGAAACGCAATGATGTCTACAACTCCGCCCATTAAACACAATAGAGCCGATTGTCTCAGCTCAACTTTGCCAAAGCCATCGAAATACTCTGGCCGGGTTTTGATGCCAACCGGGATATATAGCGTCTTTCTCGGGTCCTCCATAAGCTACTTTTACCTCCCTAAGTATAGTAATAGAATACAATATCTTTTAATTGCCAAATCGACTCAGCGAATATATAAAAAACTCCTGCATGAATTGCTCTTTTTTGGTACATAGGACGTTCTTCCTCATCACCCATCATTCTAAATAAACAGAAAGCGATTCGCATGAAGACCCCTGCACGGACTAACAAAACAATTGCATTCGAAAGCTCATCAAGTTCCACACCACTCCCCCCATCCTATCTCATTGCTCCTCTAAACATCTGAACTAAACGAGTAGCCTGATAAGCTTTACCCATCATACCGCCTTGACCACCTGAAATGATTATGAATTCTTGTAGGAATTTTGGTGTACGAATGGCCATCAATATTGTGGCAGTTGCCCAAATAAGATGTCCATTCATAACAAGCGCGATACCCAATTTCAGTAAGGCAATTTGCAGCATCACTGTAATCATAGCTTGAAAGAATTTTTGCATATACGTTTTGAAAACCCCTTGATCGGAGTCTACCAAACCTACACAAGCCAGAGGAATACCCAACCTCAGAACTAATATTTCAAGCCCCGTCTGTAGAAATTTTATATATAGAAAAAGGAGACATCCGAAAAAAATTAACCCGATAATCCCCGGAACAATTCCTCCGGAAATTATCCCCACAATTATAACGCTAAAATCCGCAGTCACTCCTCGGCTTATGATGTTTAAAAGCTTATCGGTTAAGTCTTGAACAATAGTTGCCATCCATCCATAGAGCGTAGGAAAAGAAATGGCAACCACTAGTGCTTTTACGAAGTAAGTAAGGTAGAGAATTGGATCTGTGTCCGCATCTCCATCAATCCAGAGTATATAGGTGTCAAATCCTTTCTTAATAAACTTGAGAATAATTAGCGACACTCCAAAAGTAAACAGGATATCGAAAAGCTCAGATATAACAGCTCTTCCTAACATCTGATCTAGAAACTCGTCAGCGTAAAACGCCATAGGGACCAAATTGAGAAGTATACTGTCCATATACTCTAATAATCCGGATAATAGATCTTCGATTAACACCATTAAAAGAGCTACCAATCCCAAACCTCCCTTCCATTTAAAGGCTTGCAGGGAATTTAAATCCCTGCAAGTCACGAAGCCTACGTTATACTTTATAGCCAAATACACCCATCATTTTTTCAGTATCTTTTTCCCTTACTTTAAGCGTAGTAATACATAACAACACTGATTATGACCCCTGTTAGTTCAACACCAAGAACGGATATTAGCGCGACGACAATCCGTTTATTCCAGCCCTTTTGATCCATTTCATCGGCCGCCCCGCGCCTAAACCAAAAATAGGCAATAATCGGCACACCAGCTACTGGGGCTGCAATTATTAAAGCCTTCCCCACATCTTCTAAAAGTTTCATTGAGCCAGTGAAAATCTTACTGCTTTGAATATCTTCTGCAAAAGCCGCACTCGGGAACATAAAGAATACGGCAGCCATTAAGATGACAGCCAAAAGAATGGATTTTTTGTAGTTTTTAAGCATACCCTCTTCGTCACCTCCTTTCATTAATCATTGGCAGCCAAATTTTTAGACATAAACGGGTTTTGTTTACCGGAATAACCACATAACAATTGGTACTTCTTCCAAATGCCCCACAACTCCCTATCATTCACTTCTGTAATACGCTGAGGCCTTCGTTTCTCCCGCAGCTCTCGGACTCTTGTATTGTGGTCTTTATCACCTAATCCGAACATTTCATTAAATGAAGTTTTAGACAGATCCGGAGCATACATTACCGACGGGAAGCTACGAGAAGTAACAAGCGAATAGGGCCTAGCAATACGCCCTACCTCATCAGGTGTAAGTAAGGTTCGACTCATTAAGTTAACACTCTCTGAACTTGAAGGAGAGGAGTGTTTCCCCTGCGAAGAGCTAAGAGAATAAGAAGACACTGTGTAGTTTCCTATCTTCTTAGAAAACTCATCACGTGTCTCCTGATCATCCGCTTGCAAGTAAATCCAAGTCTCACAGTTACCTCGTATTGTCCTAGCTACCTCCCTCCCATACTTTTCTTCTAACTGAGCAAACGATTGCAAAAACAATGCAAATCGAATTCCTCTACCTCCCCCTACGGTCAATTTGTTATCGAAGCCGGGAATCTTGACAAAGTTCCCGAACTCCTCTAGGAAGAAATCTACTCTGCGCTCTAAGCGACCACCCCTTCCATCAGCAACCTTCACCAGTTGCTCATAGATCTGAGTCACCAAGAGACTAGCTAATGAGTAATACGTTGTCTTCTCGTCAGGTAAAATGATAAACACTGCAGATTTCTTACGCCCAATCTCCGTAACATCAAGATCGTGCCCAGAAGTCATGGCATGAATGGAAGGATTATTAGCAAATAGTCGAAGAGTGCTCAACGCCGCCGTATAAAAACTTCCCCGAGTTCTCGAAGGAGCAATTTCAGAGATAGCAATTAGTCCCTTCGCTGGGTGATTATCAGGCAACCTCTTCACATACTCAACGATTGGCATCGTATTATTGATGGTCTTACACATTTCCGCAATGAAAAAATACACATTTGTCATGTTGCGGAACTTGCGGTTATCTCCTTCCTTATTATCATAAATTACTGACATGATCGCAGCCGCAATCGCGGAAGCCTCCCCATCATTCCAAATGCGCTCACCCTTCGGTTCTCCCACTAAGCTCGAAGTTAAATCCCAAGTAGCATCAATCGCCGTTGCCATGTCATCCCGATCCACAGCTTCGATTATGGTCTGTAGAAAATTATAGCGATGACTCTTCTCCGGATTTTTAAAATCAATGGCAAAGATCTCATAACCTAACCTTTGCAAAAAAGGTGCTGTATAGTGAAAAAGTTCTCCTTTAGGATCACTAAGGACCATGCTTTCACCCGATAGGCCTGTTAGCCCTAACGACTGCAGGATAACCGATCTCGTTTTACCCGAGCGAGTAGCCCCTATGCAGAGTGAGTGAGTATCTTCCCCCACATAAGTAATCACCTCATCATTTCCTTTTTGCTGAACACCGAGCCCTACCCCGCCAGGAAAGCGAGATCTCGCAGAAAAATCAAGCGGCTCAATCATACCTCCCTCTAAATCGTCCCTGCCTAGACTTTTCAATTCCCTAATAAGGTGGTCCGATGACTTCAGCGTTACACTTTCAAAATAGTGAGCCTTTTCCTTTTCTGTCATCCACCGCGCGGATCCATGCTGTTTCTGCCCCGCAGCCACAGGAGTCGAAATCTCAGGAGTAATTTTCATCATGCGACTTTGGTAGGGTTTGTTCCCGCTGAAGAACAGAAAGACCGCGAAGAGTATAACGAACCCTTCAAAGCATAAAAAAAGCATCAGGTGAGATTTCACTGATACCAAGCTTTGGATGCTGTATCCAAGTGTCGGAAAGCTGAACTCCAGTGATTTTGAGCTTAACACCAAATGAATTAGTGTGGAAAAATATATACACGCTACTGTGCCGATCACGATAGCAAGTCCAGCCATGACTAACCTACGTTTTCTATTCAACCTTTTATCACCCCTTCTCAGATTTCTAATTCTTCGGATTCATGAATATTTGACTCAACAAATCTGTTTCTTTGGTCTATTTCAGGCAAAATGGATAAGTTTATTTTGTTCAAAACCCGACCGATAGCTGTTAGATCCTCAAAAGTAACTTGAGGAGGACTAATACTAGTGAGTTGTGTTAAGCCGGACCTAATCACCTTCAGTTCTGATTCACTTAGAATCTTATTTTGATCGATTAATCCAGCACCCAAGGCAAATTCTTCGCAAGCCTTCGCATAGTCACTAAATCTT
>JAJZSC010000350.1 GCA_021849995.1 Bacillota bacterium
TAAGACGTACAGCAAAAACAAAGGTATCAAGGCAAGACCCGTTATTATACCAATAGTAATTAAAACTTTCAGTGCGAATTCTTTCATCTACTTTCCTTCCAACAATAACTTTCTATGCTTTCTTAAGCTTACTTAGTTTTCCTAATTAAACAGGATTCTAAAACCAATAGAACCTACTAATGCCACACCTGTGAAATAGGTAATTGCTATGATTATAAGCAAATAACCCAATATAATCATTATACCATCGCGTTCAAGACTTCCTACAGCTAGAAACAATACCCCATAAGCTGGAACAGTGTTTGAAAACGGCAAGGGCAACGGAAACATTAGAAGTATTGCTGATACTGTTAAAGCTACATAATTAGCTCTTACCATTGATTTACTTTTTGTAAGTTCTGACAGACGCACATGTAATAATTTCTCAATCCTAAGAAATATTATCGAACCTCTATCAAGAATTTGCTTAAGAGAGTGAGCATCGATTTTCCTATTAAGAATAAAAGAAGGCAACCAGGGTTTTTGACCTGTGCTTAAACCAAATCCTATTAAGGCTATTGCCAATCCAAACGGAGTACTACTTCCGGGTATAGAGACCGGCAATAAAAACGGAATTGTAAACACCATACACAAGATTAGGAAGCCTTCGTTACCAAGCCTCTTTAAGAGTTCACCAGTAGTAAGCCCCTCCGGGGGAACGGCTTGAGCCAAATCACTCAAAACAGTTGCAAAACTATTATCCTTTATCTTATGAGTGTCAGCCAAAACCTCTCCTCCTAGCCTCCTAGCAATTTTTAATTATATTGGCTGCAATTACTGCAACGATTTGATTTTGGGGATTTTCGAATTCAATTGCTATATTTCGGCGTTAATAGTGCATTTTCCTGTGCCAGACATCTAGTCAGTTTCTAAAAATTTATAGTCTTTTTAACATAAGTCTATTTTATTTGCATATTTAACCAGATTGCCATAAGCTTAGAACAGGTCCTAATTCTTCTCATTCGTGACTGCGAGTAGTCCCTAAGAGTAAAATTTACTCCTAAAAATAAATAGCAGACCGACGAGCATACATACAATTCCTAATAACCTATATCTATCTAATGGTATTTTCTCTACTCCGAAGAAACCGAAATGATCAATAATAATTCCTATCAAAATTTGTCCAAGAATTGTTGAAAAAATAGCAGAGGCTACTCCAATCTTCGGAACGGCTAAAATTGTACTTGTTACAAAAACAGTTCCCAATAATCCTCCAACTAACTGCCATTTCGGTACCGTCAGCGCACTCATCAAGCTTCCTTTACCGAAAATAATTACAATTGTACTAAGGGCTATAGTTCCAACAAAGAAAGATATTAAAGCACTCTCAAAAGATCCAACCTTTTTACTTAGAGCACTGTTGATTGGTGCTTGGGTTCCGGCCAGAACACCTCCGATTACAGTTAAAGCTACATATAAAGCATTACTCATACTTCCCTCCAAATACTTTTAGGTTATGGCTGGCGTCAATCCTATAATGGCTCAGGCGTCTGGTCAAATGCAATGCCACAGCACCTTTACGCCATCCAGCAGGTGCTGAACTAGGAACATCCTGTTCCGTCATCCAGGCGCACTTGACACTCGACCACACCGTGTGTCATAGATGGACTTATGCACCCTGAAAGGAATGGCTCAAAGAGGCATCATGAAAGTCTTAAATGCTAAAATAGGTTTAAGCACCAGAGCTTGGTGCTTAAACCTATCTGTATTGTTTTTAAACTAGTCCATCTAGAATAACGTCAACCATTTCACCAAAATCTATTTCTTCTATGTTTAAACCATCAAAAAAGACGCGTTTGGTAAAATGTTCCCCTATTGAACCAATAATGACAAAGGAAGCTAACTCAACGTTTAGATTCTGCCTAAGTTCACCTTTCTTAATCCCTTCATCAATCATCTGCTCAATTAGTTCAAAGACGGCTAACCTTTCTTCGATCAGCCATTGTTTCATTTCATTGGAAAGCAGGTTACATTGTGTAGCCATTTGAATCATATCTATATGTTGATTAAAGTATTTTGCAGAGTATTTGGCTAGTTCTACAAGCCTAGCTCTTATGTGTAAATTTTCTTCGATTATCTCTTTGATACTCAATCGGTATTGATCTAAGCCAAAGCTTATCATTTGTTTAAACAGACTCTTCTTGCTGTCAAAATATTCGTATACTGTACCTTTGCCAATACCTGCAACTTTAGCGATATCCTCTACTTTAGCCTTCTCAAACCCATTTGCGGAAAAGATACGAGCCGCCGCTTTTAGTATTTCAATCCGCTTTTCCTCTTTAGTGGCCATCAGTTCGACAGTTACCCCCTCAACTGAGCTTGTTTATTCATCTTACCATATTTTAAGGCTTTTAGCTTAAAGAAATTAGCAATGTCATCGAAGATTGTATACATTACCGGCACAAAGACCAGGGTAAGCATTGTTGATAAAGTTAGGCCTCCAATTACTGTGATAGCCATAGGCGCTTGGGCTTCTGCCCCTTCCCCGATTCCCAAGGCAAGCGGTATTAAGCCTAAAACTGTTGTTAAGGTTGTCATTAAAATTGGTCTTAACCTAACCGGTCCCGCATTGACGATAGCCTCAGTTCTATCTTCCCCAGCTTTTCTTCTAGTATTTACATAATCGACTAAAACGATAGCATTATTTACAACTATCCCTGCCAGCATTATTAAACCTATAAAGGCTGGTACGCTAAAAGCTTTTCGGGCAATCAACAAGCCCAGCGCTCCCCCGGAAAAACCAAGTGGAACAGAAAGCATAATTGAAAGCGGATGCAACAACGATTCGAACTGAGAAGCAAGAATCATATAGACTAGTACCACTGCCAAGATCAGGGCCAGGCTCAAATCCTTAAAGGCGTCATTTAATTCTTTATTTTGTCCGCCCATTTCATATTCGTATCCTTCCGGCAGTTGGTAATCTCCAAGTTTCTGTTCTATATCTGTTACTATACTCTTTAAGTCACGCCCTATTATCTGAGCAGATACACTAATTACACGTACTTGAGCTTCCCGGTTAATAGTAGAAGGGCCTCTTTCAATCTTCACCTCTGCTACTTGCCCTAGAGGGACTATCATTCCAGAAGGCGTTGAAATCGGAGTTTCTTCCAGATTAGTCAGACTAGATCTGAATGTGTCATCCCCTTTTACAACAACATCAATTTCATCGCCTTTTACCTTGAACCGGGTTGCTGTAACACCCGAGATAGTTCCTTTGACAGAACTTGCAATTTGTCCGGCAGTAAGACCATATTGAGAGGCGGCCTTACGGTCAATCCCAAGTCTTACTTCAGGGGTTCCTTCCTCAAAACTAGACCTTACTTCCCTTGTACCTTCTACTGATTCGACTAGTTCCTTGAAGTCATCCCCGATTTTCTTTAAAGCGGTCAGGTCATCTCCCTTAATACTGATGTTTATAGGGGTAGCGGAACCTCCCATGTTCATAGTTTGTAAAACACTTACTTTAATTCTGGCACCCGGAATGTCTTTAACTAATTCTCTTAGTTCATCTGTTACCTGACTTACACCTCTGGTTCTGCTCTTTAGCTCCTTAAGCTTTACATAGACAGACCCTATGTTTGCATTATTTTTCATGGACATATCCCCAGAGGTACCAATAATTGAAAATACATTATTCGCTTCAGGAATACTAAGTGCTTTTTCCTCAATTTGAGAAATTACTTCATTAGTGTCTTTAAGTTCCGCACCATCAGGAAGAGTCACCTCTACAGTTACCCATCCTTCATCTGATTCCGGGAAGAACTCAGCACCAACCAGGGCTATTGAGGCCATGCTTAGAATAAATGTCAGAACACCTATTGCTACAGTTGATTTCCTATGAGCTAAGGACCACTTTAACATTCGTTTATAAGTGGATTCCATTCCACCAAACAACCGGTCAAAGGCAAAATAAACAAGATCAAATACTCCTTTGGCGCCGGTCCTGCGTTCTCCTTGATTTCTATCAACTTTTAGAATTTTGGCAGAAAGCATTGGAACTAGTGTTAAGGACACTGCCAATGAAGCAAATAGCGACATAGTGACTACCATAGCCAGTTCCTTAAATATTTCAGCGGTAATCCCTTGCACAAATACGATCGGTAAAAATACGGCAACAGTTGTAAGGGTGGAAGCCGTAACGGCCATCCCCACTTCTGAAGCTCCTTTAATTGCAGCCTCAGCTCGCGAGAACCCGTTTTGGCGGAAACGGTAAATATTATCCAATACTACGATGGCATTATCCACCAACATACCCACACCAAGAGCTAATCCGCCCAAAGTCATAAGGTTAAGAGTAATACCACTAAAATAAATTAAGATAAAAGTAGCGATA
>JAJZSC010000351.1 GCA_021849995.1 Bacillota bacterium
TCCCGCTCACATACCTTACAGCGGTCTACCAACCTAGATGAAGTGATTTACCAAGAAGCTTGTAACTTATTACGCGAGGTATCGCTGAAGCAGCCACTGAGGCTAATCGGGGTAACATTACATAATTTGACCGATAAGGATGAAGGACAGTTATCTTTATTTGCAGAACCACAGCAGGAAAAAGAAAATCTTGCTAAAGTGATTGATTCTGTTAAAGAAAAGTACGGTGAACATATAATTACCAGGGCAAGGCTTTTAAGACGTAAGGATTAATCTTTGTCGTATTTGCTACATAATTAATTAATGCTGTTATTTCTTGTTGGTTAAAGGAATAATATTAATTATCTTGAATTAATCACAGTGGCTATTTTTTGATTTATTAGGAGGTAACAAGACTTTTGATAAGAATGTTTTATAAGAACTCTCTCGATGTCCCGACTAACTATCGAGAAATTATTCAACAAGAACTGGCCTTATTGAATATCTCAAGAGTAACCCTCTTTGCCAAAATTATTGCGGTTGCAGAATTAGCCCTTTTTTATGTTGATTATCAAGATTATATCATGGGCCTCTGGCAAGTGTCTCCCGGATATAAACTACTTTTATATTCCCGTATTTTATTCGTTGTGTGCATGCTTATAGTAATAGTACTAAACTTCCTTTATTTCCGTAATTGGCAAGGGAAAGCAACATTTTTAGCCAACGCGGCCAGCACCTTTTTTGCCACAGCGATTTTGGGGTTAGGCGCTTGGATCTCAGGATGCATTGAACAGCTCTTACATATACAAACTATTGTATATATTATGGCAGCTTTTTTCGTCGCAGCAGTAGTTTACTTTAAACCGGTTACGAGCTTGTTTATATACTGTGCTAGTTATGCACTTTTCTTGAGTTTTCTTAATAATTATCAGTCAGATCCAGTTATACTAAGAGCCAACTATGTTAACGGTTCTATACTTGTAATCCTTGCCTGGAGTTTTTCCGTGATATTATCTAATTCGAGGATTAGAGATTTAAAGGTCAAAAATTATTTGGAAGCGACAATTGCAGAAAGAACCAAGGAGTTAAGGGCAAGTAATATCAGTTTAAAAAATGAAATCGAGGAGAAAAGACAGGCTGCAGAAAAGATTTTGCAACTTGCCGCGATTGTAGAATCATCTGTAGATGGAATTTATTCAATTACGATTGATGGAAGAATAACAAGTTGGAACCAAGGTGCAGAACGTATTTTTGGATATAGTAATCAGGAGATATTGTCTAATTCAATATTTTCCCTTGCTCCAATTGAATACCACGATGAAATAAAAGCACTTGTAAAGAAAGTCATGAATGGAGAAAAAATCAGTAACCTTCAAACCAAACGTCAAAGAAAAGACGGACAATTGATAGATGTATCTTTGACTATTTCTCCACTAAAGAATGTAAATGGCGAAATAATAGGTGCCTCCAGTATCGTCCGTGACATTACCGAAACCAAACGAATGGAAAAAGAACTCGCCAAACTTGATCAGCTAAACCTAATTAGTCAAATGGCTGCAGGAATCTCCCACGAAGTGAGAAATCCGATGACTACCGTCAGAGGTTTCCTCCAAATACTCGGCGAGAAACATGATTGTAATTCCTATAAAAACTATTTTGACCTAATGATAAATGAACTTGATAGAGCTAATGCCATTCTAACCGAGTTTCTTCTGATAGGAAAGAATAATCCTACCAAGCTTCACCTGCAGAACCTAAATTCAATTATCCAGAATCTTCTCCCTTTGATTGAAGTTCATGCTGCCGAAACCGGCAAGCTTCTTGCCGTGGAACTGAAAGAAATTCCAGATATTGCACTGAACGCTGCCGAAATGCGCCAAGTATTATTAAATCTTACTCGCAATGGATTAGAGGCAATGTCCGAAGGAGGACTGCTTACTATCAAAACTAAGAAACAAGAAGATAATGTGATCCTGACAATAACAGACCAAGGAAAAGGAATCGACCCTTCGATTCTAGCAAATTTAGGTACACCATTTGTTACTAACAAGGATTCAGGGACTGGGTTGGGCTTAGCGATATGTTATAGCATTGCCGCCCGACATAATGCTGTCCTATCATTCGAAACTGGTTCCTTAGGAACTACTTTTTCCCTGACCTTTCCTATAGTTGATTTTGCAGAAATACCTGTTTTGGCAGGCTAGTATTTTGAATCAAGAGTTAGATAGAAGTTCAAAGAAGCCACTGAAGAATTTTCCTCAGTGGCCTTTAATATGCTGCCAACGACAAAGTTGATGTTCGATTAGATCAACCAGGATGAACAAGGCGACTCCCAATAACCCCATCATGATAATCCCGGCAAACATTTCATCAGGGGCTGCCCTACTCCAGGCATCCATGATAAAGTACCCCAGACCTTCAGTTGTGGCGAAGGATTCAGCAAAAAACAAAACAGCAATCGCGGTGCCCATACTCAGGCGCAAAGATGTTAACACATCCGGCAAACTCGCAGGGACATACCTGTAGATTTGCCAACGGTTCCCGCCTAAGGAACGAAGTGAGGCAATCGTCTCAGAAGTCACTTTCCGGACTGCATCTCTGGTAGTTACTAAGATCTGAAAGAAGACGATAAAGGTGATGAGAAAAATCTTAGAGCGATCTCCTAGTCCTAAAAATAACAGAATTAATGGAAGAAATACAATCTTAGGAATCGGATAGGTTAAATATACAATCGGTGCCAAAAATCGATCGATTCGGGGTTGAAAGCCCATAATTAGACCTATCGGTAAGGCAAGGATCAACGATATAAGTGTAGAAATCACAACGCGATAGGTACTAACCCACAAGTGTTTACCTAAATCTTCGGTTAATAATCTAGCGGTTGCTTTAAATGCTGACGCCGGGGATGGTAATAAAGGAGAATTAAGTAGCATTTATTATCCAATAGCATTAGCTTTGGCGGCACAATCTATTTCTGTTCGACACAACTTAGCTAATTCCTTTAAAATTATACCCAACTTTCTTAGTCAAATTATTTACTCGTCCCTAACAGCATTCCCATCACGCAGAACTTGTCCAGGAAAAGCGATAACTCAGGAGAAACTTGGTCTGTTTGCCCGTGGACCAGCTGTTGTAAACCCTGACAAAAAAACACACGAAAAACCCTCGGTAGTGTAAGAACCGAGGGCCCTATCCAGCTCATCTTCATGGCAATTAGCTTATGCCCTAACCCGGTAATATTTTCCTCATTTTTGTGATGACTTCCTCAACCAATGTATCAATTTGTTGTTCTGTTAAGAGTTCTCCAGCTTCCAGCGCCTTTAAACTGTTCTCAAACGTTTCTAACAAAAAATTATTGGCTTGGTTGTATTTTTCCCTGGCACCTATGGGTTCAATCAATTTTCCGCTCCAGATCTCAGTCATATAGTCAAAAATGAAATTCGTTATTTCCCTCATTAGTTTAGCCAAAGCAGCTACCTTGGAATCGGAAATCGAGGTCATGCCTTCATAAGCCAAAGTGGGGTCGATTTGCAGGCGACCCTCCTGCACAAGTTTATTGTAAGCTGGGGTTCCTTTTAAAATGATCTGGTGGTGATAAAGCACGTTAGCAGTGATGGACAGATTTTTGAGCAGGTCGTTTCGTTTCAGAAATTCATAATTTGTACGAACATCTTCCAATGATGAATCCGGCTCAAACATTATAAACCCGACATTAGGCTCAATTCCATGCCGGCGGAGAATCCGGATGGCCCTCTCATTTTGAGCTACGGTAGTCATTTTGTTCAATCTTTTCAGAGATTCATCCCTGCCGCTTTCCAGTCCGATCAGGATATCACGGAGACCCGCTTCGACCAGCGCTGCGATCGTTTCATCATGGATATCATTGACCCGGGCTTCGATGCCAAAGCGGATATTTCTGGATTTAAGAAGGGAGGCTAAACGCAACGCTCTTTCCTGGCCTCTTTGACCAGGACCGAAAAAGTTGGGATCGGTAAAATAAAACTCTCTTTTTCCCGATTCTGCAATAACACTGTCTATCTCCGCTGCAATATTTTCCGGACTTCGCCCCCGCCAGCGCGATCCCTGGCCATAGAAAGGGTTGATGTAACAGAAAGTACACCCGCCATAGCATCCCCGGCTACCCAGCAGATTTACTTCAGTCAGGCTGAGCATAGCTTCAGTGCGTACGGGAAAAGGAAGTTCATCCAGGTTTTCGGCCAGTTTACGACTCCGGCAAACAACTTGGCCTGATTTGTCCCTCAGGGCCAGGCCAGGAATGTTTCCGGGCTTAGCCCTATCGGCAAGGACCTCGGCAAGTTCAGCGAACGTGAGTTCCGGTTCACCCAGGATCACTGACTCCCTGGGCTGAAAATTAGATACC
>JAJZSC010000352.1 GCA_021849995.1 Bacillota bacterium
CCTCAAATTCGACGGTCAACCCCGCCAATTATAAGATGGGGCAGGCTGAGCCTTATGTTTATCAAATCGAAAATTTCGACGGAATGCTATTTATCTATAATTTCTCTTCTGTCGGAGACAGGAATACAACCTATGATCAGTGGTGGGAAACCACCAGGAAAAACAGCAGCGATTCAAATTTAAATATGTTTTCGTCAAAGTGGAACTATAATTTAGCTTATGCCGCAAAAAATACCATCACCGTTGTTTGTTTAAACCCTTTTTTCAGCGAAGAGTATGTACAGAAAGTTTCACCGAGACTAAAGAACTTGGGCAAATGGATTTTTTATAACTTAAATGGTGGTCAACAAATCGTATATCAAGGAGAAGGAGAAAACTGGAAAGGAAAACTCAGGATCAACTACTATAATCACTTTTGGACCGATGATAAAGGATTTATCCACCATAATGGCTGGAAACACAGACAACCCGTACTGGAGTTTAAAGGGGATACAGGTACTATTCAGGGTGATTTTGGTTATGAATTTGATTGTTCAGGCAGTAAATTTGGCGGCACAGATTCTGATGGGTTTGATGCAAGGAGATTTAGCGAAAGGGATACGGCCTCTAATTATGGCGGTGAAATACTCGGTTTGGGAGCCATAACTGGGAGCAGCTCAATGCCTTCCAGAGATAATGTTTATAAGGTTACAGTCAAATGGAATAACAAGCAGGAGACTTTTGAGTTAAAAGCTTCTGAATAACAAATGCTCAGGTTGATTAAAGCATTGTAACCAAGCATGATAGGAAGAAAAGATGAAGGAGATTAAAGTGTACAGTCAAATTCAACAACTAAAATCCCAAGCAAGGGTAGCATATTAGCGTAGCACCCGGACCAGAAGAGCATTTGAATCATGAGACTTGTTATGTGGTACATCAACGTCAATCTGAGAAACAGTCGAAGATGGAGGTGAAAGATTTAGAAGTAAATGATGATCGAAGAGGGTTAAGGCAAATAGCAGGCTTTAGGCAAGTAGATCAAGTTCAGTTAGCAAGTAAAGAGGGGTTAATAAAGCCCGAAATTAATTAAAAAAACTGAAAGCATCACTTATCTATTCCTTTTATGAAAACATCATGTTTTTAGAAGAATACAAAATTAATTTTTAGTGCGGGGCGCACGCCGTCACGGGCTGTACTGACATTCGCGCAGCTACGAATACTGCAACTTGTGCCGACAAAAAACGCACGCGAAGGCTTGTTTCTTGTGTTCGTAGCCACCACCAAGAACAGCCAACTTCTTCGCCGCTTCCGATGATATAGTTATCTTTGTTCGTTTTATCATATACATATAAGCTGCATCCATCAGGTTTTTTCGTTTTGGCAAAGTCCGTTCCAACAGCACGCCGCAAAACCTTGCCGTGTTTATCAATTACATCCTTTATCTCATCAACGCTAAGCAAAAAACCTTGTCCTCCGTATCCGGGCTGCCTTCTCCGTTGTCCGTGCAATGAGTCGTCTTTTTTTATTCATTTTCTGTGGCAGTGAATGCAGTATTATAGAATTCATCGTTCAGCCACTTGCGCAAATCACAGTCACGCCACGTAATATCTACGCAATCACGCCAAATTTAGTTGAATAACGATTTTTTCCGGAATCACCAACAGCTTAAATGAGGTAGTTAAAATTCGGCGGATTTGAGGTCTCACTAATCTAGATTAGTCACCTCAAATCCGCCGAATTTTTATATTGGAGGCTGTAAGTTTAAATTGCCTACGTCTACCTCGGATGAGTATTATTCATGAACAGCCTTACCGTTTCTAAATTTCCTATTGGGGAATGAAGCGCCGGCTATCTCATTTTCCGGTATAGCATCTTCAATTTCCTTAATAGTATCTTCCTTTTCGTTGAAAGCTAGACATTCCAAGCTGAGGGACTGAGTTCTAAGTTTCCATATAAAGCCTTAAGCTCATGTTCTTGACTTGAGGTAAACTGGCTTAATTGTTTATTAACCTGATCTAGTAGACAGGGGCTGTTTATAATGGGCTGAAGCATATAGATTACGACTAAAACAATCGAGCTTATGAACTGTAACAAATTTGAACTTTCTAAGGCTTGAATCCTCAATCATTCTTAGGAAATTAAAAACGTAGGGTGTTATCGACAAACGGTAAATGTATTAAGAATCAGTAAAAGGAATCGGAGATGTGTATACCCGGTATCATTCTTAGGTATTTGACAGATAGTCGGTTCGTTACTTATAATGGGGCTCTTGAATATCGAGTAATATGTGACGGGAGAAGGGAAATAATGACATGCTAAATGGTTATCTATTAATTATTTTCGCTGCTATAGGCTATGGGGCTTTGCCCATATTCGTAAAATGGGGGTATAACCTGGGTTTAACCATGGATCTCATGTTATTCTCACGATTTTTCATAGCCAGTAGCTTAATGGTTTTTATCCGGTTGGTCAGTAGAAAAAAGGGTTTCAAGATATCGAAATCTTGTCTTATTCTATTAACCCTCCAGGGATTACTGTTTTTTGGATGTTCATATACCTACTTTCTATCCATTAAGTATATGTCTGCCACCATTACTAATATATTGCTTTATACCTATCCTCTAATGGTTGTACTTATGTCCGCCTTGATTTTTAAAGAGAAAATATCATTTGTTAAGGGAGTAACTTTGATTATTGCCTTTTTCGGTTGCTTGCTGGTTGTAGATGTTGTAAATATGTCAGGGCAAAAAATCAGCATGCCGGGCTTTTTTTATGGTGTTTTATCTGCCCTATTTTATGCCCTATACAATATCCTTGGACAGTATCTTTCCGAAAAGTCGGATCCATTTACCGTATCCGCTTCTACAAGCATCATTTGTTTGTTCGCTACTATTGCCATTTATCCTTCGACCAATGTCTTTTCGGGTCACTCCCAGTTGACCCTGTGGATCGTAGGCCTTGGAACAGCCATATTATGTACGGTTATCCCTCTTTTTTGTTATCAAAAAGGGCTATCCCTTTTAGGAGCCAGCCGAGCTTCTATCTTAAGTACCATGGAACCTGCAATAACGATCGTATTAGCTGGTTTCATTCTAGGAGAAACACTGACAAGCAGCCAACTGCTTGGAGGATTGATTATTATATGCGGAGTTTTGCTACTTAAATTAGATAAATTGGAACGACCCTATCCTTTCAAAAGTCATATGAGCCATAAAGCGTAAATTTTTCTGCGGTGCGCCAGGCATGGCGATTAACTAGACGGTGAAAGTCCGTTATGGGGGTATGTTACGACTGTGGTTTCAAAAGGGAATGGTTCGCCTCTACAAAATTAGTACTCAATAATCGATACAATCAATGAACATAAAAAGGTCCAGTATAACTGGGCTTTTCGGCTTTTTAGGGTAAGTTGAGTAAAATGCACCCTAGAAAACGGACAGCAGGGGTTTTCAAAACCCTTCATTTTGGACAGGCGGATTTTCAAAACCCCTAAACTCGGACAGGTGGATTTTTGAAACCCTTAACCTCGGACAATAGTGGTTTTTGACTCCAGTTCAGACAGGTATTACAATAAAACTGAACTGAATTGGAGGACTGCCGCATGGCGAACAAGAAATTTACTGAAGAAGATATGAATCATCTCCGAGCAAGTCCTTATGTTTTGGATGTAAGCCCTAGTATTGTGCATTTCTCGGCCAGATTTAAGGAGCTGTTTTGGAATTCAATACAAGAAAGAAAAGAGCCGCGAGATATTGTTATCGAGCTCGGCGTCGATCCGGATATTCTTGGCGAATATCGTGTAAACGGATTGAAGGGTATGATCCGAAATGAAGTACGAGCGGGAAAAGGGTTCAGGGACTTAAAAACATACGGGTCATATCTCAAAGACTACACAGATCCAGAAGCAAAAGTAAAATACCTTGAACAGCAAATAGCATACAAAGATCAGGAGATAGAATTTCTAAAAAAAATTGTATCTCTAGGCCGGGAGGATGCGGAATCATGAATGTTTCCGCATCTGCCAAGTATGCTATCATCCGTGAGATGACCCAGCGAGACAACAATTTGCTGAATATTGCCTGGCTGTGCGCTTCTGCCGGTGTTTCGCGGTCCGGATACTACCATTACCTTGAAACGGAAGACCTCAGACGACAACGTGAAGAACACCCAAAAGGATTTTCTAGTAATTCTGGAGGCTTACAAGTTTCGTGGTTACAACAAGGGAGCCCGCGGTATTTATATGAGGCTTCTTCATATGGATCCTCCGGTGCACATGAACATTAAGAAGATCCGACGTTTGATGAACAAATATGGACTTTTCTGTCCTATTCGCAAAGCAAATCCGTACCGGAGAATGGCCAAAGCACTAAGAACCAGCAATG
>JAJZSC010000353.1 GCA_021849995.1 Bacillota bacterium
TTTAATATCTCAAAGCCCCCTTTATAGTGTTCACCTCCATAAAAACCACTGGAAGTTACAACGAAATTCATAACCTCATTGAATCCCATTGAGATCATAACGTCTCTTACCTTTTCGAGCATTGAAGTGGTTGCGGGATATAAATCGATCTTGTTTAAGACTAGCACTACCGGCAGTTTTTTTTCACGGCAACGTACTAGAATATCTTGTTCGAATTGTGAAACAGTTGCTCCGGAATCCATGACGAGTAAAACTAAATCAGCTTTATTAAATACCGCAAGTGATCGTTCCACCCGAAGTTCTCCTAGGTCTCCTACGTCATCAATCCCTGCAGTGTCAATAAGCATAACCGGCCCAATAGGCAAAATCTCCATGGCCTTGAACACTGGATCGGTTGTCGTTCCGGGTACTTCTGAAACAACCGCTATGTCCTGATTAGTTAAGGCATTAATAAGGCTTGACTTTCCGGCATTTCGTCGCCCAAAAATCGCTATATGCAAGCGATTCCCCTTTGGAGTCGTATCCATCAGTCCTCGCTCCTTTCTTGTTCGTATAAGGGGGTGTCTCATTATCCTTCGAACGTTTGGTAACTCTGTAACAACAACTTAGCGTGATCTAAGTTATTTATGTGTTCTTAACGTCTTATGGCTTTAATTTTACTACTCCTGGGCGTGTTAAGAATTCTGGTCTTAATATTTCATCTAGTTCATCTCCAGAGAAGATACCTGCCTCAATGATCACATCCCTTGCCGATTTTCCATTTTGTAAGGCTTTTTTGGCGATTTCAGACGCCAAATCATACCCGATCGAGGGAGAAATAGCTGTAATAATACCCATACTGTTGTGTACATGTTCCTGACATCTTTGTTTGTCTGCCGTGATTCCGAGGATACAACGTTCGGCTAAAATTACCATCGCTTTGGCTAAAGAGTCCATAGCCGGAAGCAAGTTCGCAGCAATAAGGGGTAGAAATGCGTTAAGTTCTAATTGTCCACCCTGGGCAGCCAAAGTTATAGCTAAATCCTGAGCTATAACCTGGTAGGCTACTTGGGTTATCAATTCTGGTACTACTGGATTTACTTTACCGGGCATAATCGAGGAACCAGCTTGTAGGTCTGGAAGACGTATTTCCCCTAACCCTGTGCGAGGTCCAGAGGAAAGGAGGCGTAAATCAGCGCTTATTTTGATCAGACTGGAGGCACACGCTTTGATAAGGCCGGAAACCTCTACAAATACATCGGCATTTTGAGTACCGTCTATCATATTTTCGTTACGCGCAAGCCCTAGTCCGGTTAAGGAGCGGAGACGCTCAATAATTGAGAAAATATACTTTCTTTCAGCATTTATACCTGTCCCTACTGCTGTTCCACCTAGATTAACCTGCCGTAGCCTTTCTTCTACCTTATAAAGTCTCCAACGGTCTCGTGCTATGGCCTCAGCCCAGGCGGAAAATTCTTGTCCAAGAGTTATGGGGACAGCATCTTGCATTTCCGTTCGGCCTATTTTCAAAACACCTGCAAACTCTGCTTCTTTCAGCTGAAGAGCATTTTGCAAGGTGGCACAGGCCTGAGAAAGTCTACTTAGTAAACGAATAGCCGCTATTCTCAAGGCCGTAGGATAAACATCATTAGTTGACTGTGACATGTTCACATGATTTAACGGGTGAACAAGAGAATAGTCCCCCTTTTCACCGCCTAAGAGTTCAATTGCCCGGTTAGCAATCACTTCGTTAACGTTCATATTAGTCGAAGTTCCCGCCCCGCCCTGGTAGGCATCGACGATAAATTCTTCCTGGAAGGCACCCTCAGCTACTTCAGATGCAGCTTGAATAATAGCGCTCGCTGCTGATCTTTCCAAATGGCCAAGACCTAAATTAGTTTCGGCCGCAGCCTGCTTTACTAAAGCCATGGCCTTAATCAACTCAGGATGAACCAGGTGGCCTGAGACAAGGAAATTTTCCGCTGCTCTGGATGTATGAATTCCGTAATAACGCTCTGCTGGGATCTCTACTGTTCCTAGGAAATCTTGTTCGATTCGAGTTTTAATATTAACCCCCCCTGAGCCTTGGTAATGATCAATGGAGTTAACCTTCTTTTGTGATGTTAGATAGATAAGTTTATCATCCCTTATTTTAAGCTAAATAGCAAGGCGGAATAGATATTAAATATAGTATTCAATCTCGACGTTGCTCAAAGAATTTTTGTACACAATTCTTTTGAATCTGATAAAATCCAGCCACTTATTGGAAAAGGCTGCTAATTTCTTGCCGTTATCAAGCTCTGAAAATTCACTTACCAGTTTTTCAAAGTCTTGATTGGATTCTATTTTTATATATGCTCCATCGGTATCTATAACAGGCACTGAGCCATAGGAATAGTCATTGAGACCTACGAGTCTTTCCAGTTTAGCTTTTCTGATCTTAACAACGAGTTTTGATTTCAGATCAATTACATCAAAGTCCTCAGGATATGAGTAAGTCTCTCCGGCTATAGGCAGTGCATCACCGGCTGAGAAGTTAGCGGGTCTGGCTCCTAATTTGTTTAAGCCACCCTGTGCTAAAACATAGAAGTATTCATCAAAGATGTTAATTACCACTTCACCATTCTCATCAGCGAACTTGCTTGCCGTTTGTGCACCTTTGACAAGGCCGGATATTATGCCGCCACCGCTTACGTCATATCCGTCAACTACGACAAATCTTCCGGTGTTTTGATTATTCTTAAATTCATCAAAACTTAGCTCTTGTTTTGTTTTAATCGTTACTTCCGCTACATCGTTCGTCTTTACTTCTGATGCTCCTTCTAGGGCAGCGAGGGTTGTAGCATCAATAACCTTATCTATCAGTAGTATTTCACACTCTACTTCCTGAGTTACCAGCTTAAGCTTGTATTTATTTCCTTTTACTATTGGATTCCGGCCCATCCAGAATAAGTTTGCTTTAAAAGTATCTGAAACAAGTGGGGAACTGTTAGTGTGGGTAATGACCTCTCCTCTCTTGTTGAAGAATTCATGCTCTAAGGTTATACCCACAGACATTCCCGCACTTACAGCATCTTTTTGGTCCTTGTCAACCCAGTATTCTATAGTTTTTACTTTCGTAACCTTATTACCTGGGGTAATAAGTATTTCGTCTCCAACCTCTAATGTTCCTGACTCTATTCTTCCGGCAATAATCCTGCGATGATCAAACTTATAGACATCCTGGATCGGAAATCTCAGAGGCTTATCCGTTAAACCTTTTTCCTTTTCAAAGAGGTCAATCGCATTTAAAACAGGCTCGCCTTGATACCAAGGCATCTGTTTAGACCTTTCAGTCATGTTCTCACCATAGAAGGCCGAAATCGGGATATATTTAAGGGGATAGACATGAAGGTTGTGCAAGAATTCATTCATGTTATGCTTTATTTCATTAAATTTGGTCTCAGA
Source organism: Bacillota bacterium (assembly GCA_021849995.1). Taxonomy (GTDB): domain Bacteria; phylum Bacillota; class Desulfitobacteriia; order Desulfitobacteriales; family Desulfitobacteriaceae; genus JAJZSC01. The sequence goes on from JAJZSC010000353.1 coordinate 3,427, forward strand.
GTAATCGATCAGATCCATTTTATTTACGACAACGTAAACACTTTTTATCCCTAATAAAGAGAGTATATAGCCATGTCTTTTGGACTGCTCCTGAATACCCTCATTGGCATCTATGATTAATAGTGCGGCTTCTGCATTAGCTGCACCAGATATCATATTCTTAAGGAACTCCTTATGGCCTGGTGCATCTATAATTACATAATCCCTCTTGGGTGTGTGGAACTGGAGCTGTGTAGTATCAATTGTAATACCCTGCTTTTGTTCTTCTTCAAAAGCATCGAGAAGATAGGCATATTCAAAAAGCTTTCCTTTTTCCTTGGAGATCCTTTTTACTCTTTCGATCGCTCCCTCAGGAAGGGATTTGGTATCGTACAAAAGTCTCCCTATCACGGTAGACTTGCCATGATCTACGTGTCCAACAACAACTATTCTGAGTGTTTCCCTCACATCTTCCATATTTGACCTCCGTCTTTACTTTTTGTACTGTGGTTTCATTCTAAGCTCGGGAGTCAGAATTCAGTCGGATTTTTTGCATTACTTTAGGGTTTTGAACCTTAACTTTTAACCAAAATTATTCTGACTCCTGTCTTCTGTCTCCTGACTCCTGTTTTACATGTATCCGTCTTTGCGGAGCTTTTGCATGGCATAGGCATCTTCCTGATCCTGTGCCCTGCCGGCGCGTTCACTTACCTGGGTATTTTTTAGTTCTTCGATAATTTCTTCGATAGTTGAGGCATTAGAGTCGATTTGACCAGTGCAGGGTGCACAGCCAAGACTTCTGTATCTCTTTCCGTTTTTAGCTAAATATAAATCTACGAGTGGAATCTTCTCCCGTCCTATATAAGACCAGATATCTATTTCATTCCAGTGTAAAATCGGATGTACTCTGATAGGGTTGCCTTTCGGGAAATCAGTTTTAAACTGG
>JAJZSC010000354.1 GCA_021849995.1 Bacillota bacterium
CCTTATTGGGCTAGAGGTCGAAAGAATTGAGGGGAATGAGGTTTTCTGTAAAGTAATCAATGGAGGCGAGATTAGTAGCAGAAAAGGTGTCAATATCCCAGGAGCTGAGATTAGCCTACCACCGATCACAGAGCAGGATACAGAAGATATTAGATTTGGTATTAAGCATGGCTTATATTTTATTGCTGCAAGTTTTGTAAGAAAAGCGTCTGATGTTTTAGAGATAAGAAAAATCCTTGAGGAAGCGGGAGCAGATATACATATTTATGCTAAAATCGAGAACCAAGAGGGTTTGCAAAATATAGAGGAGATTTTGCAGGTGTCAGATGGGATCATGGTTGCTAGAGGGGATTTAGGGGTAGAAATCCCGGCTGAAGAGGTTCCCTTGGCACAGAAGATGATTATCAGTTTATGTAACAAAGCGGGGAAACCTGTTATAACGGCTACCCAAATGCTAGATTCTATGATGAGGAATCCGAGGCCGACACGTGCGGAAGCCAGTGATGTGGCAAATGCTATTTTTGATGGATCAGATGCTATTATGCTTTCCGGTGAAACTGCTGCTGGCAAGTGGCCTGTGGAAGCTGTGGCTACTATGGCTCAAATCGCTCTAAGAATTGAAGAAGCCCTAGATTATGCTGAGGTTTTTGATAAGAAAAGAATCAGTGCCCAACGAACAATTACTGATGCTATTAGCCATGCCACTGTTAATACGGCTAATGACCTAGGGGCAACGGCAATAATCAGTGCTACAAAATCTGGCCAAACTGCCAGGATGGTTTCAAAGTATCGACCGAAAGCACCAATTATAGCAGCAACTCCGAGGGAGGATGTCCTGCGGAAGTTACTTATAGCTTGGGGGATTACACCAATTCTAGTCGCGGATACTCTGGGAACTGATGAGATGATTGCTGAAGCAGTAAATGGAGCCCTCTGCTCTGGAGTAATTACTGCTGGGTCCCTAGTTGTTATCACTGCAGGAGTTCCAGTGGGTATTCCGGGGACTACTAACCTATTGAAAGTCCATGTGGTGGGAGATGTTGTGGCTGCAGGAGCCGGTATTGGTGATAGGGTGGTTAATGGTAAGGTTAAAATCTGTTTAACTGCCGAGGATGCCTTGGATCGAGTTAAGGAAGGTGACATTCTTGTCGCACCGGCTACTGACCGTGATTATGTTCCTGCAATGGAAAGGGCTGCAGCAGTTATAACAGAAGAGGGTGGTCTGACATCTCATGCTGCAATTGTCGGCTTGAATTTAGATACAGTAGTTGTGGTCGGAGTCGAAAAGGCCATAGAGATTCTTAGGGAGGATCAGATTATTACCGTAGATGGGAATCACGGCCATATATATGAAGGGATCACGCATGTGCTATAGTGTGTAGGGGCACCCGAAGTTGAGGTTTAAACTGATAGGGTGTCCTTCCCTTATACTTTAGGTTCTGTCCCTTTAGTTTAAACATACCCTGATATGACTCCAATGTTGTATAATACAACAGATAAGCAGAAGTAGTTATATAACAGAAGGGTTTTTGTGGTAATTTTAATATAGCTCTTTACAGTTGTTATAAAACAGTGTAGAATAGGCCTTGTCCCCAAAAGACAAAAGTCCACTGTCTAAGGACAAAAAAGTCGCAGTAGTAGTCGTAGTATGTACATGAAAGGAGTCGTATTTATGAAAATTGGTTTGCTTCCAAGACTGCTCATCGGTATCGCTATCGGTATCGGAGTGGGAACTTGGGCTAGTGCCGCACAAAGTTTTTCAGTAATCAAGTTTTTAGCTACCTTCAACTCAATCTTTGGTAATTTCCTGAAGTACATGGTTCCGTTTATCATTATTGGTTTCGTAGCACCTGGTATAGCTGAGTTAGGTCGAAAAGCGAGCAAAATGTTAGGTATAACAACCTTGATAGCCTATATCTCAAGTATAGGTGCAGGTTTTTTAGCGTTTTTTGCTGGCGCAGCGATTCTACCCTCATTGATTAATCAGGGTACAGCGAGTGATCCATCAGAAGGGCTAAGTGCTCCCTTTTTCCAAATTGCAATACCACCAATGTTCGATGTTATGACAGCTTTGGTAACTGCTTTTGTACTTGGTTTAGGTATGGCAGCCATCAATAGCGATGCACTCTATAAGGTTTTAAAGGATTTCCAAGGTATCGTGGAACTTGTTATTAAGAAGGTCATTATTCCGATTCTTCCTTTCCATATAGCAGGTACATTTGCTAATATGGCTTCAGCTGGACAGATAGTCGCAACAATGAATGTTTTTGCCGGTCTATTTGCCTTATTGCTAGGTTTGCAGGTAGTTTGGATTTTAGTACAATACTTAGTGGCTTTTGCTTATACAGGAAAGAATCCTGCAATAGCCTTAAAGAATATGCTTCCAGCTTATCTAACTGCTTTAGGAACTCAATCCTCGGCTGCCACTATGCCTATTACGTTGACATCTACTCGTAAGAATGATATCGACGAGGACATTGTTGATTTTGTTATTCCGTTATGCGCTACTATTCACCTAGCGGGAGATGTTATAGCTCTTACTATAATGTCAATGGGTGTAATGATGATGGCTGGAATAACACCTACTTTAGAAATGATGCTTCCGTTTATTTTAATGTTGGGCGTTATGATGGTAGCAGCTCCAGGTATTCCGGGTGGTGGAGTAATGGCCTCTCTGGGTATCTTGGAAAATATGCTTGGGTTTAACCCGAATCAGCTAACTATGATGATTGCTTTACATTTGACTCAAGATAGCTTTGGTACTGCGACCAATGTAACCGGTGATGGAGCGCTCGCCTTGATTCTGAATAAGTTAAATAAAAAAACATCGAAAGAACCTATTGACGGAATGCTTTAGCTTCTGTATAATACGAAATATAAGTTGAGTTTCACCAAGTAATCCAATCGGAATTGAATATTTTAACTCTTATCCAGAGAGGTGGAGGGACTGGCCCGATGACACCCAGCAACCGTTCTTATTTTTTAAGAAAAGGTGCTAATTCCTGCGGAACCTATGGTTTCGAAAGATGAGAGAGATGGAAGATTTTTATGCCTCTCTGCTCGTCTGTGCAGAGAGGTTTTTTTGTGTTTATTATGTGGAGGTGATTTGATGAGTTTTACGGTGCAAGGTACTCCAGGTTTTTATCAAGGTGAAATCGGTATCCTAGATTCTTTAGAGCTTAAGTTGCAGGGCTATGGCTTTAAAAAAGGGTTAGTGATCCATGGTGAAAAAGCATGGCACGCTACAAAACCATATTTTCCAAAGTTTAACGAGCTTAGTTTGGTCTATGAGAACTATCGCGGTGAGTGTTCTGATCTAGAAATTTCTCGTTTAGTGGATTTAGCCCTGAGGGTCGAGGCTGAGTTTGTCCTTGGTATAGGTGGTGGCAAGGTTCTTGATTTAGCAAAAGCGGTGGCTAGTAAGATTCACAGAGATGTAGTCTTGATTCCTACATTAGCTGCAACCTGTGCTGCCTGGACCTCCTTAAGTGTAATCTATACTGAGGAAGGTGTTTACGAACGATATCAAGTGTTTCCAAGACATATTCTGATGGTGCTTGTTGAGCCAAGAATTTTCGTGAGTTCTCCGGTCCAGTATTTACGTGCTGGTATTGGGGACACTTTAGCAAAATGGTATGAGGCACGTGCCTTAACAAAAGGGGAACTGGACTTACGGGTACCTATTAAAATCGCCATAGAAACAGCTGCAATTTGCAAGGAGGTTCTTTTGGAACAGGGTGCGTTTAGTTTAGAAGCTTTGGAAAAGGGAGAATTAACTTCTTCATTACTATCAGTCATAGAAACAAATATTATTGCTGGAGGAATGGTAGGTGGCCTTGGTGATACATATGGTCGAATAGCAGGAGCTCATTCGGTCCACAATGGTTTAACTAGGCTCAAAGAAACTCATCATTTACTTCACGGTGAAAAGGTAGCTTATGGCATTCTGGTTCAGCTAGCCTTAGAGAAGGAATTTGAGGAGATAGAAAAATTGATTCCTTTTTATCGACAAGTCAGTTTACCTTATTCGTTAAAACATTTGGGTATAAGCTCAGATGATGACATAGCAATTCAAACCATCAGTCAAGGAGCCTTAGCTCCTGGAGAGTCAATTCATTTTATGAAAGACAAGTATACTGAAGAAGAGGTGATTAAAGCAATAAGAGCAGTCGAATCATTCCAGTAAATGTAGCCAAAAACAATTAAAGAACTTAAGAAATTGAAGCACTTAAACAGTCTTGTGGAAATTAGATAAAAGGAGAGATTATTAAAATGAAAAAACTATCGGTTTTCTTGTTAACAATTTTATCGTTGTTT
>JAJZSC010000355.1 GCA_021849995.1 Bacillota bacterium
CGACTGCTTCTTGTTTAGGGTAAAATTCGCACTTCTCCGGGCAGGAAGAAATCGTGCGAACTCGTTCCCCTGCCCGAGAACCTATGTTCTGGATTTAGTATATTTGTTCGCCTCAAAACTGTCAATGCCTCTAGTAAAAGTTGGTAATGAAATCACACCTGCAATCTGCCAGTAATCACCCTTCAACCACTGCAATCACCGTTACCTTGATTTTGTTGCTCGCTGCTCGCTCAATGAAGCGTAATTACTCAGACTCTTCCTCTAATAGGGTTGTCCACTCGGTACCCACAACCTCTGCTATACGCATGGCCCAGGACGGCGTCATTTTACGATAGCTCCGTTCCAGATCACTAATTATATTTGGAGAGATCCCGGTCAATTGTGCCAATTCCTTTTGAGTAGCAATTCTGGCCAGCAATCTTGCCTGCTTTACTTTGCTTTGCTTATAAACTACTTGCTTTACAGTCATTTTTAACCCTCCTCTAACTCATTAAACTTAAGAATTACACCAATTTGTTAGGTCTAAGCATTTAACATAAATTATAGCGGATTTTTCTCTTTCCGAACATATGTTCAAGGATGTTCGACAAAATATTGGTAATAAAATCACACCTAATTACTTGTACTACTTGCTACCGGAGTAACAAAACCTGCTTGTAAAATAGAAGGCCTATCCCTTTCAACAGCCATCACGTTTTAAAGGAATCATTTATAAGCTTTATACCACCTTTTGAATCTTTCACACCTGATAAACAAACAAAGTACCTCACTGTTAAGCTTGATTGCCCGTACAGTGCAATAAGGACCGACATCGGCTCACCTAGGGCGGTCTGGATGGCAGAGATAGAACTAATTATGTATAGCGGGTATTACGACGGCAATGAAGAATTGGCAGCGTGAAAAAAAAGAACAGGTTTTGAGCCGGCTAATTAATAGTTTAGACACGTGTCAGCCACGCCACGCCAAGCAGACTCAACAAATAGAAAGTGGGGCTTAAAATTCTCCATTTGCTCTTTCCAAGTTTGGGACCTTAGCTGCTCTAATACACATTCATATTTGAAACATTCGCAGCTAAAGGTGTCCAGGATGCAAGCTACTCTGACATCAGGACGATTACATTTAAAGAAACGGTATTCCGGAAATCCCCCGATCTTATGCCTAACTCTCTCAACCTCATCCAATCTTGCTCATCCCCATTTTCACTCGGAGCAATATTTTTGTCTAAACTCTTTGGCTTTGTCAATGGTAGTTAGTGCTGTTTCATTTGTGTGAGCTAGTTTTACAAGATAAGTCTTGTTTCCCCACAGTGCTAGTTCCGTAACCATCTGGGAGTTAACTATATAGCCCTTATGACAGCGAAAGAAATCATCGCTGCTTAAACGTTGTTCCAGCTTCCTCATAGGTTCATTGGTTTTAACCACTCCATGAGTAATAAAAATAACGGTTTTACGCTCATGCCTTGTTATTAAAACAATGTCCTTCATATCTATGAAGATAAACCGGTTATTTGTCTGGATAGCTATTTTCGATTTATTTGCCCCTGTGTTTAGTGGGCATTTCTGCCCGTACCCTGCCAACGCCCGCCTTAGCGCCTGTATGCGCTTTATACTGTTTTTGACCTGGTTGGGGTCTTTCAGTACGGCAATCAGTTGGTGACCGTTCTCAAGTTCAGAAATTTCCTCCACTTCTGTTAGATCAGTTAGTATGTTTCTTAACTCACTTCGTATTTGTGGATCTTCAAGTAAGATAATTACCTTTAACATACCTCAACATCCTTTATCAGTTAACATCTTTTGGTTTTTCGGCCACCCCTTTCTTTAATCAAATTATGAATCCTGGGTTTTATCCTCTTAAAGATTTGTCTAAATCTCAATAACGACCGTCTATAAAGGTATCTGACTCGCCTAAAACTGCTGCACTGTCAGGCCATAATGTCTATATCTAAAGCAAATAAATGAATGATCAGAAGTCAAAAATATCGCACTTATGCCCCTGATATTTTTTACTCCAAATGGCGCTTATGCCACCTATTACGAACCATGCAAGTTCAACGCACTAATTTTCACCACGATCTTCAGGTTATCTATGGATTATTGGAAATAGGAGCTTTGTCTGAGGCCAAAGACTACATTAAAGAAATCATGTCACAGGTTATCTTAACAACACAACTTATAAGAACAGATAATATTTTTATTACTGAAACTGATTTTGGAAAAAACTAAGGAGCAGCCCGCAAAAAAGGCTTCTCCTCATAATTCTCACAGTCGTTTTACCAATAGTACCTAATCACATATACCAAAAATAATTACAGTTCACCCTGGAAGAAAATATTCAAGGTCACGGCACTGGCAGCATTAACAGCGCTGTAATAAACCCGGGCATATTTCAGGAATATTGAGGATACAAAGGTTGCTAAACCATTCTGGTTAATTGTTGTGTTAGCTACTTCATCTGTCCAGGTAGTACCATTAGGACTAATCTGAAGTTTTACCAGAGCCTGAGCGTTAGCGGCCAAGGAGTTATTCACAACCCCGAAAGTCCAGGTCCTTGTTCCTAGTACATTAAAAGTCTCATCCGGGGTTCCTGCAGTGTCAGTGATGTTCGCCCTTACAGCTGATACATCTGTGGTTGCAACGTTTGAAAATACCGCGCCGGTGACAAGCAAACCGTTGGTCGGAGGAGTAATAGACAAACCTGAAGCTGGAGCCGTAACTGTTAGACCGTTGGTTGGAGCAGTAACAGCCAAACCCGTCGAGGTGATCGTTAAACCGTTTGTTGGAGGGGTAATCGACAAACCTGAAGCTGGAGCCGTAACTGTTAGACCGTTGGTTGGAGCAGTAACAGCCAACCCTGTTGAAGTAATCGTCAAACCATTTGTCGGAGGCGTGATTGACAAACCGCCTGTAGGCGGAGTAATCGATAATCCTGATGCAGGTGCAGTAACTGTCAAACCATTCGCAGGAGCAGTTACAGCCAAACCGGTTGACGTAATTGACAGGCCATTAGTTGGTGGTGTAATTGATAATCCACCAGTAGGTGGAGTAACGGATAGTCCCGAGGCTGGAGCCGTAACAGTTAAACCATTAGTTGGAGCAGTAATAGCCAACCCTGTTGAAGTAATCGTTAAATTACCAGATGAGTCCGTGTTAAGCGCAGTATTATTGCTTCCGAAAATCTTCACCTTTGCTTGATCAGGGTTATCCTGAAAAATCTTAAAGTTTGCCATTAAGCGCTATCCTTCCTTTCTTGTCCAAAATATTCTTTCACCTAATTACATTATATTCCATCAATCGACGTAAAGTTTCGCTTCGAACTCCCATATATTAGTTTATAGAGAAAGAATTCTTGCTTGAGATTATGAAATCTGTGCTTAAAAGCAAAACGCTTCGGGGATAAGGAGCAGATCTAATGTCAAAGAAACTCAGTTTGTGTATGATCGTTAAAAACGAAGAACTCAACTTACGCAGGTGTCTTCAAAGTGTTCGAGGAATAGTAGATGAGATCATAATCGTTGATACCGGTTCCACAGATTCTACCCTCCAGATTGCCTTCGAATTTGGAGCTATCGTTCGCTCGATCCCTTGGAATAATGATTTCAGTGAAGCTCGCAATGCTTCATTGGAACTAGCTAAGGGAGAATGGATTCTCTTTTTGGATGCGGATGAGGAATTAGCCCGGGAGAGCTTGGAAGCTCTCAAAATGCGCATAGATTTAGAAGATGTAGAGGGTTATTTCATAAAGGTTGTTAATTATATTGGGAACGAAGGCTGGCTTGAGACTTGCCCTGACCTAGTCTTTCGCCTGTTTAAAAACCACCAGGAATATCGGTTCCGCGGTGCGATCCATGAACAAATTGCTGATGTAATTTTAGAGAAAAACAACAGAGCAAGTTACCGGATTGCTGATGAAATCGTTATCCTACACTATGGCTATTTGGATAGAGCAATTAGTGAAAAAAATAAAAAAGAACGTAATATAATGATCATCGAAAAGGAACTAAGCCTTGACCAGGATAACAGACTTTTGCGCTATCACTACGGGGTAGAGCTTTTCCGGGCTGAAAAGTTTGCTGAAGCCGCTTTGGAGTTGACTCGAGCTGCCAACGGCATCGATCCTGACACCATCTACCTACCCAAACTATTGCGCTATATCGTGATGTCCAATCAATCAGCCAGGAATCTTTCCCAGGCCTTGGAAGTAGCCCAACTCACTCTTCAATTCTTTCCTGACTATGCCGACCTGTATTATTACGCAGGGCTTATTTGTCTGGAGCTAAAAAAGTACTCCCCAGCCCGAGCATGGCTT
>JAJZSC010000356.1 GCA_021849995.1 Bacillota bacterium
TTCTTCGAAGCGAGTTACGATTACAGTAAGCGAGGAATTACGTCGAGCAGTAACCAAACTTGGACGAAACTGCGCTTACCTTAGCGGGACGAGTCATAGACAAAAGCCTCCAGTGGAGGGTTTTGCTCGCCGACAACTGAGCCATGGATGGCGAATTTGGAGGGCATCCCGCAGCTTGCATCCAGCAGTTTTGTCCTTAGTTTGCACCAAGAAGAGAGTATGAATCTATGGCGGCATAAGTGCATCTAGGCAGTTGCCTGCGCCAGAGGCTTGGCACCAGCCAAGATTTCTTTAGTCTGCAAGCGTACGTCCGAGCGTCTGTAACGTAACTCAGCTTGCAAAAACTCAGTCTACGCCCCCAATACTACTTGACCAAGCACATGCTTTTTCAGAGTGGCAGGGTAGGTGTAACATATTTGTAACAGCTTTATTGAATCATAGGTAAGTATTTTATCTAAGGATTTGGGTGAGTGAATGATCACTTCTCTTCAAAATGAACAGGTCAAGTATGTAGTCTCTCTTCAGCGTTCTAAAGCTAGGGAAGAGGCTAAGGAATTCATCATCGAAGGAACGCACCTGCTTGAAGAGGCATTAAATAGAGGGGCAACTATCTCAAAGGTTTACTTTTGTCCAGGCAAGTCCAATGACGAGTTGGTTCGGCTTAGACACCGGGTTAGTGGAGCAGGCACTTTGATAGAAGAGGTCGATGAGAAAGTTCTGCACAAGATGGCAACTACAGAGGAGCCACAGGGTGTAGTAGCCACAGTTAAGCTGCCCCAATTTACATGGTCAGATCTTAAAATCGATTCTAAAACAGTTTTGCTGATCCTGGATGGTATTCAAGATCCCGGTAATCTAGGGGCTATCCTTAGAACTGCCCTTGCAGCTGGGACAACTCAAGTATGTTTAACATCGGGAACTGTAGACCCATATAATCCAAAAGTATTGCGCAGTACTATGGGAGCAGTATTTGGAATGACATTGCTTCGTAACCAAAAGCCTGAGGTGGTTTTGGATTACTGTCATACAAACTCCCTACAGATTTTGACAGGGGATAAGAATGGTGAGAATGTATTTCTAAACGAAAGTTTAAAGCTCCCGCTGGCTCTTGTAGTGGGTAACGAGGGTAGCGGTCCCTCTCCAATTTTCCGAAACAGTAAGGCTCTGAGGATTACTATTCCGATGGCGAACAAAGTGGAAAGCTTAAATGTCGCGATGGCTACCGGGATATTGCTGTACGAGATAGCTCGTCGCCGCGATTTCTTGTAAAAGTTGTAAGACATATGTTATAATTTTCTGTGAACGGGTTTCAAGAATCCCAGACCTGGAAAGGTGGGCTTAATGATGTCACCTGCGGAGTGGTTTTGGAAGATTTTCGAGGCAACCGGTTCTCCAGATGCATACTTATTGTACAGAAGTTACACAAAACCTAGTAAAGCAATGCAATGACCAGGTTAAAAGGAATGCTTTCTTAGCAGGGAGGAAAGGCCTAAGACTGAAAGCCATCCAGGAAAGTATCCACCTCTTTCAAAGAGGTTAAAATTCGCCTGGGAGCGGCTTATTGAAGTTTAAGTAGATAAGCCCGGTTTTCCACCGTTAAAAGGGAGAGAGTCGTGGCCGGTGGCCAAATCTGGGTGGTACCGCGGGAGTAGTTCTCGTCCCAAGTAGGGATGGGAATTTTTTTTATTTGGATTTCCTTAGGAAGGATGATGATAATGAAAAACCAGGTTATGGAGATTAAAGCGGAAGCACTTGCCGCATTAAAAGATTTAAGCACTACGGAAGAACTGCAGGAACTTAAAGTTAAGGTCTTGGGAAAAAAGGGAACTTTGACAGCACTTCTCCGCCAGATGGGAAGTCTAAGTGCGGAGGAACGGCCTGTCTTTGGTCAGATAGTAAACGAGGTTAGAGACGAGTTGGAGCGGGCCTGGGCTGAGCGAGCCTCCCAACTTGAGGGAGTTGCTTTACAAAAGCAGTTGGAAGCCGAGAAACTTGATATAACTCTACCGGGAATAACCTTGCCAAGAGGTCATCAACATCCTCTAACAAAAGTTATTGAAGAGATAGAAGATATATTCCTGGGAATGGGTTTCCAAGTGGCTGAAGGACCTGAGATCGAATCTGATTATTATAACTTTGAAGCCCTAAACCTCCCAAAAGACCATCCGGCCAGAGAGATGCAAGATTCATTTTATATTACGGAGGAGATATTACTTCGTACTCAGACTTCTCCCGTGCAAATCAGAACAATGGAAAAGTTGTTTCCACAACTTCCAGTTAAAATCATAGCCCCTGGTAAAGTTTATCGTAAGGATGATGATGCAACCCATTCTCCGATGTTTCATCAGATTGAGGGGTTAGTAGTAGATAAAGGAATCAGAATGTCTGATTTGAAAGGAATACTCTTAAATTTCTCTAGGCAGATGTTTGGCTCAACACGCGAAATAAGATTAAGACCAAGCTTTTTTCCGTTTACTGAGCCAAGTGCTGAAGTAGATGTCTCCTGCATGCTTTGTGAAGGAGTAGGCTGTCGCTTGTGTAAAGGGACAGGCTGGATTGAAATACTTGGTTCAGGTATGGTTCATCCAAAGGTTCTTGAGAATGGCGGTTATGATCCTAAAGTAGTGACAGGATTTGCCTTCGGCTTAGGGGTTGAACGGGTTGCAATGCTTAAGTACGGGATTGATGATATGCGCTTGTTATTTGACAACGACTTGCGTTTCTTACAACAGTTTTAGGAGGGTCTTGATATGAAGGTTAGTCTGGAGTGGTTACAAAGTCTGATTGATATAGACCAAAGCGCGGCTGAGTTAGCTGAGGTTTTAACTCGTGGTGGGATCGAAGTTGGTGGGGTAGAAACTGCCAACAGTGAACTTGAAGCTATTGTAATTGGTGAAATAACAAGCCTTGAGCAGCATCCTAATGCTGAAAAGCTTTGGATTTCTAAAGTAAATACAGGTTCCGAGGAGCTTACCTTGGTTACAGGAGCTCAGAACCTGCTTGTAGGAGATAGGGTATCGGTTGCACGGGTAGGGACGATCTTACCTAATGGACTGTTGATCGAAGCTTCGAAGTTTAGAGGAGTAACTTCGGAGGGCATGTTATGTTCGGCAGAGGAACTGCAGCTTGATAAATCCTTCGGTTTAGAAAGGAGTACTGGTGGAATTCTAATTCTGCCTGCTGATGCGCCGATAGGGAATAAGCTTTCCGATTATCTGCAAGGGGATAGTGTACTAGATCTCGAACTCTATCCAAATCGTCCGGACTGTTTGGCTATGGTCAATGTAGCCCGTGAAGTCTCTTTTTTAACCGGTGCAAGCTTAAGTCTGCCTAAATGGGCTGAACTTACGAATGAACTTAGAGACGAACTGGCTCTCCCAGTCCCGGCAAACCTCGACATAATCATTGAGGAGCCGGACTTATCTTGGAGATATGCAGGTTTAGTAGTTGAGGATGTTAAGATAGAACCTTCCCCGGAATGGATGCAAAAAAGGTTAAAGGCTGCCGGAGTTCGGCCTATTAGCAATATCGTCGATATAACAAACTATTGTATGTTGGAAATGGGCCAGCCCTTGCATGCTTTTGATTTTGATAAGATTGAAGGTTCTGTTCATGTTCGCCGGGCCAACAAGGGTGAAAGGCTTGTTACTCTTGATGGAGCCGAGCGGGAATTAGACACGGATATGCTTTTGATAGCAGATGATAAACAAGCCCTTGGACTTGCCGGAGTGATGGGTGGACTTGACAGTGAAATTACGCAGAACACCACGCGGTTGCTGATTGAAGCTGCCCACTTTGCTGGAGTAAGTATACGTAGAACCAGTAGAAAACTGGGCCTGAGATCCGAAGCTTCCAATAGATTTGAAAAAGGAATTAACCCATATGGAGTAGTAGCAACTCTCGGGCGTGTAATCGATCTCTTAAAAGAATTGGGTGCAGGAAGACCGGTAGCCTTGCTTGATCGATGCGGTTATTTACCGCCGCTAAGGCAGATAGAAATTTCGGCGGAGCGCACTTCTGAGGTCTTAGGTATGGATATTGCTGGGGAGGAGATTGAGTCTGTTCTAAAACGTCTGAACTTTGCTTATGAGCAAGAAAACGGTCTATACCGCGTCCAAGTACCGTCTTACCGTCTGGATTTGCAGATTGAAGAAGATATGATTGAAGAAGTAGCGCGTTTAATTGGTTACGAGCGGATTCCCACGACTTTACCACATGGTGATCAAACACAAGGGCGCAGAAGTCCAGAACAGGAATTTAGAAGGCGACTAC
>JAJZSC010000357.1 GCA_021849995.1 Bacillota bacterium
AATTTAGAATATATTGATAAATATTGGCAAATAATGTATTCTTAGATCAGATTAAGGATAATATTCACAACTGGTTCGTCAGAACTAAACATGAGGAGAGAAGAAGAGATGAAACTGGAAACTATAGTTTGTATGGCACCAGAGTTGTCAAAATGGTATGCCCTGGGACAGATAAGCAAAATGGCGCAAGAACTCGTAGATATGGGGCGAAAGAATTAAACATCAAGCTCTGCCCTTTTGCAACGGACCATGATAAAATGGTGGGGGGTGAGGGTACATATCACATTTTGTGACACGAAAGATAATGTGTAGCGATTACCCCGAAAGAGTGAAAGGAATGGCTTATGAATTGGAGTTCTAGAAAAAAAGTTTTGGTAGGAGCTATATCATTATTTGCTCTTATACTAGCTGTCTTAAGCTATCTTGGGTATAGGGCACTCTGGACAGGTGATGTTTCGGCGATCAAAGCCAATCCGTCTACTTCTGTTGTGGATAAAGTGAGAACGGCTGAAAAACAAGGTGGTACTGTTGAACTTTCTGAGGCCGATATAAATGGGCTGTTTTCGATTTATACCAAGAAGGGACTAGGGAATGAATTTTTATCTGTAAAAGGCCTATACGCAGAAATAGCAAACGATCAAATAGCTCTTAACATTCCGGTAAATTTCAAAGGGATAAATCTCTTGCTTTATAGCCAAGGAAAGATAGCCTTGGAGAATGATCTTATCGTATTCAGCCCAGCTGTTGTTAAATTGGGAAAATTAACTTTGCCCAAGAACTTTGTATTAAATAATTTAAGCCGGTATCTAAAAGACAAAATCACAGTAACAGATGACAGTCTAATAGTAAAGAAAAGTACTCTGCCTTTTGATGTGAGGTCGTTAGCTATCAGTGGGGACAAAGTCGTTATCGCTATTAATAAATTTGCCGGTGAGTCCTTGGCTGCAGGAAACTTATCAAAAGAAAGTAACGGAAGCACGGGAAGCACTTCAAATGATAGTGGTAATAACTCAGTTGCAATCATTAAGCCCCTTCAACCTGAGACGTCCGCATCAGTATCTAATCCAGAAGAAAATAAGGACAAGCCAACAGAGTCACAGGGCAGCAATAATACCCCAAGCAGCGATACAGTAGTTAGAACGGAACTTCTAAGAAAGGCCAGTGGAGAGTTAAACGGGGTTTATGCTTCTGTTAAAACAGCCAATGAAAAGCAGATTATTGCTAAGATCCAATCGGTTGTAAACATTATGGTTCAAAATCCTTCCTATGCTTATCAGGCGGAGGCCAATGTAGTTAGGTCTCAATATAATAAACTGAGTGCTGAGGAGAAAAACGATTTCAAAGAAACTATTTTAACCAAAATGAATCCTGATACCTTAAGACAAATAAAAATAATGTTTAAACTATGAAAAGTTTAGGCTCGTTGTTATTAACTGGGATTAATAAAAGAACCTCTGCTTGAAAATGCAGAGGCTAATTGAAGTGCTGTTCAAAAATTGGCTGGAAAATCTTATATACTTGCTTATTTATTGAGTTACTGAAATAAGACTGGTAATCCCTATAATTAGTAGAGATAAGAGTATTGCTCCAGATATAATCAGTGAATTCTGTTTTCGCACGGAGAGTTTATGCCATAACAATGTTCTTTCCTCCCGAAACACCTAGAATTGACTTTAATATTCTACCACTTAAACTTGAACTGAGGAACACTGCTTTGGGGTAAACATTCTAGGACTAAAGTCCTATTTTTAGATCATCGCCAATCTGTTAGTGAAGGTGTGCCATTTTATCTAGGAGATATTTCTGACTCTCAAATTGTAAGCTATAATTAATAGTGCATGGAAGTGGCATAAGAATCATTCATTAGGATATTCCTAAGAAACTCAGTAATGATTATTAAGTAATGATGAAAGGAAAGACGAAATATACTTTAGTCGAGATAAGTATTTCAAAAAACTGGTAGTAGTTCCGGTTCTTAATGTAATATTTATGACCTTAAATTTATTATTAAATGATTAATTTTATTAATTAGTCGTCAAAATTCGACAAAAACCTAACAAAAATTATGCTATATTTATTCTTAAGAAAAATATTTTGATAATATATCGAAAAAAATGTTATATGTCTACGATAAATGGCAAACTCTGCGAAAGCTGAGGACGCAAAGCTACGGGTCTTCCACCTTGGGTGATGATCGCCGGGCTACCGAACAGGCTGAATAGCTTTTGCCATCCTGCTCTAGTAGGATGGTTTTTCATATCTTGCCAGCTTAAATCTATACAAGGAAGTGGTCAAGTTTATGAATACTATGCAATTCGTAGTTATTCTAGCTTCGGTTATTCTCTTGATTTGCCTATTAAGTTACTTTCTGATGTCTTCGCAACTCCGGCGGTATAAACAAGCTGAAAAAGAAGTGAAAAGCATAAATGGCTTGCTTGAACAGAAGGTCAAGGAACAGTCTGAGGAGCTAGAGAGTCTAAATGATCTGCTTGAGTCAGAATACATGGAGAATTTAAAGCTATCCGAGCAAAGGTACAAAAACATAATTAATCATCTGGGTCTCGGTCTAACAGTTATCAGCCCGGAATTAAAAGTATTAACAGTAAACCCCAAAATTGAAGAATGGTATCCGGATGTAGATTTCAGCTCCCAACCTCTATGTTATCAAGCTTTCCATACTGGTTCTAAACAAGCATGCGATAATGAGTGTCCAGTTATCAAAGCTTTTGAGGACGGGAGTATTCACGAAAAGATACTAGAATATGAAGCCAACAGCAAACTGGAAAGTATAAGAATAATTGCATCTCCAATCAAAGATAAGACCGGAAATGTTATTGCAGTAAGTGAGTTAGTAGAAGACATTTCCACTAGCAGATATTCAGAACGACAAATTAATTCTCTGAATGAGAAGCTAAGAAACTTTATCAATGAACAGACGATACAGTTAATTCAAGCAGAAAATCTTTATCACTTATTATTAAAGAATTCCTCAGACGGGATAATGGTTTTTGACCCACTGAACGGGCTGATTAGAGAGACTAACTATCAAATGCAATCAATGATTGGGTATTCAGAGGATGAACTACTTTTATTGAAAATATCTGATTTATTCTTAATTGAAAATGGCAGCTGTATAAATGATCTGATTAAAAATCTGGTTCAAGAGGAAGAAACCGTTTATTATCCCTGTGTTTATAAGAGAAAAGATGGTAAATTCCTCGATGTTGAAATTAGCGTTTCGAGGGTTGAACTAAATCAAACTGAAATGTGCCTTCTAAATGTAAGAGACGTCTCAGAACGTATATCTACAGAAAAAGCACTTCACGATAGTTATGAAAACCTAAAATTGACATTGAGAGAAACTGTAAATGCCTTAGTGGCTATTGGGGAAAAGCGCGATCCTTATACAGCCGGGCATCAATACAGGGTTGCTGAATTAGCCTGTGCGATTGCCAAAGAGATGGGACTGCCTGATAACGAGATAGAGGAAATAGGAATAGCTGGCAAACTTCATGATATTGGGAAAATTCACGTGCCTAGCGATATATTGAATAAGCCTGGACGTTTGTCAGATATGGAAATGGGAATAATTAAAGGACATCCTGAGATAGGTTATGAAGTGTTAAACAGAATTCCCTTTGAGATTCCAGTAGCAGAAATAGTTAGACAACATCACGAAAGGTTGGATGGTACAGGGTACCCCAGGGGTTTAAAAGGAAATGGCATTTTATTGCAGGCAAAAATCTTAGCTGTAGCTGATACCGTTGAAGCAATGGCTTCTCATCGGCCTTACCGCCCTGCTGTCGGACTTGACTTCGCTTTAGAGGAATTAGTCAAGAACAAAGGAAGACTATACGATAGTAAAGTAGTTGAAACCTGTATAGATCTGTTTGAATCAAAGAAATTTTGCTTTGCCAGTCTAGAAATAAAAACAGCATAAACTTTTGTGAAGCAGGCGTTCTTTGAACACTGCTTTATTTTTACTTCTCTAAATTTTTTCTAATTGGGGAAAATACGTACTGACCAAAGATTAAGAGAGTTGGTGTTAGAATTGTGTAGAGTAATATTCGTTGAAGGAAAAACCGATAAGGAACAGTTGCAAGAAATTCTTAATGAATCCATAGAAATTGCTTGTACGAATGGGACACTTGGCTCTGAAAAATTGGAGGAATGGATAATAAAATATGCTGATTACGATGTATATGTCTTAGCCGACGCCGATGAGCCCGGGGAGAAGATG
>JAJZSC010000358.1 GCA_021849995.1 Bacillota bacterium
GCTCCATTACCCGGCTACGGCCCGGTAATTCTATCGAACCGCCCGGTGCGGACCCGCATGCCGGGTGGTGTGGGGGCTGGGGGAGAAAAACCCCCGGCTACCCGATTGGACAGTTTTTTTCATAATTTTGTCTACGTTGACAATATAATTGCTTTTCTATCTGGGCTTTTTGATATGTTACTTACAAAAAGTCCAAAATCGAAATCTTCGTCCTCAATAAATGATGTCGGATCATCATGAAAGGTAGCTGTGTCATCCAGAAGGTATAACGTGCTATAAATGACGTCACCATCTCGCACTACTTCGAGCCTTCTTTGATTTGGGCTGCCATAAACATTAACTATTGTATTATCGTCCAGAACAAATATATTTCTGCTTGAAGCAAACATCAACCTTCCATCTTGTTTGTATAAGGCAAGCCAGCCTGTTCCAAAGTCTGAAAAAAAACCGTCAAATTTCTCTGGAGCTGAAGAGCCAAGCTTTCTTTTGGATAATTTAGTAAACTCCATTGTATCTGGGTAAAACTCAGCAATTTCGTCAAACTTTGTATTGGATTGAAGCCACAACATAATTGTTACCTCCTTTAAAATCCTAAATCCTTCCCTCCAGGGCGACAAGCACTTTCAGAAATTTGCTCCCACGACTTACCTCTGCTACGCAGATAATCAATTGAAGGGCCTAATGGGTCACCATACTTTTCTTCATTTCGTTGATATATTTTCTCCAGTAAATCAGGGAGAGTAGCATTTTTATATTCAACTCCAAGTGCTCTTCGATCTGCATGAAGTGTTCGAGCAATTTCTTCTTCAGAATAGCCTTCCTTTCGCATAGCAGCAGCTTTATCTTTTAAGCGGGTTACTGCACCTTCATACTTTTGCCTTAAAGGAGGAAGTTCCTTCTTGATCCCCCCCGGCCTTGGTTGTTCCGGCACCCTCGTATGGTCCAGCACTTTGGTCGGCACCACCCCCCCGCCGCCTGCACTCTGGGCAAGCTTGGGGTTACGCATAAGGTGCTGGTGATTTCTTTCCACCCATACTGCAAACCCTTCTCCAAGGCGGCTGCTCCTCAACTGGGCAACTAGTTCGGGCAGTCTCGACACCCCTCTGGCCGTGAGGTAGAGCGCTACTCCCTCAAGCACCAGTCGTATCAATACCGCAACTGCCCGTGCGAATTTTTCTGACGCAGCGGTGACGTGGCGAAATCCTGGGATAGAGTCGTTGTGGCAGGGCATCATGTCCGACATGTAACCCAATGAAGACCAGTGTCGCGCTCCTCTGCCCCACGCTTCATTAAATCCCTGTTCGATAAGCCGACCGACCTGATACATGTTCTTGCCAACGTGTGTCGCAAGAAACGCAAGTCCCATCCAATCAAGTATCCACATGCCAGCCGAGAAGCCGAGAGAACCTCCAGCTACCGCGCCCGGTACGGCTCCAACTCCCGCACCGGCAACGGCGCCTCCTACTGCGCCAAGCGAGAACCCAACCAACGTTGTGGCCGCAACGGTAACGAGTGCCAGTAGAATGCCAGGTAGTATCCCGGAAAGAACATCATCAAGGGCTTCGCCGGTTTCCTCCCGGACGGCGGAAATCAATTTACCCTTTGCAAACCAGATGGCTTGCATGACGTTCTTCGCTCTCTGTATCCGTTCCTGTTTGTAGTAATCGTGAAAGGACATGCTCCGTCCTGCCGACGAGTCGGGATGAGGCCAATTCCCTTTCATGTTTCTATATCGCTGCTGCCAGTCGGCCACTAAGTCACCTCCTTGAAATGGTGTAAATTCCGATTAGTGCAACGTCATAAGCCTGACCGGCTTGTCCGGTCGTGGCGCTTGTTGAAAATATCGCCTTCCTGGTGCTCTTCACATTCTCTTGTCAGTACGCCCTACTTCCCTGTGTGACTTATAGTCCGTGGACAGATAGTCTGCCTTCGAGTATGTTCACGCTATGGGAAAAATACCATTGCTTAAAGCAATAGCAATAACAATCCGTGACGAGCGATTAGCTCTGGGCATGAGCCAAGAGCACCTTGCAGATAATTCTGCACTAGACCGGACATACATATCTGGTGTTGAGCGACTTGCCCGGAATGTGAGCGTAAAGTCCTTAGAAAAGATAATTAAGGGGCTTGGACTGACAAATAAAGAATTTCTGTCTAAGTTATTAAACAATATAGAGGAAGCGGAATGACATCACCCTACAATAAGAAGTCAAAGTCAAAGTGGAAAGAAATTACTCAGGGGCTTATTGATAAGCATCCGTTTTCAAAAGATGAAATTGTTGAAGTTGTGTTAGATTCCTGGAAAGCCATATTTAGTTCAAAGATTGGTAAATTTCAAATAGGTAAAGAAATTTTTCCTGCTCCACAAGTTCTTAGTTTTTTCTTGCATGAATTAGTTGCACATAATTTCACCCTCAAATATCCTGGTAAATTTAGAGTTGGCACAGCAAAGACTGATAAAGATATTCATTGCATTTACGATGATGATTTTTCTGTTGAAATAAAAGCCTCTTCAAATAAATCTCAGATCTTTGCAAACAGAAGTTATGCACAGCCCGCGACAGCAGGGCAAAGAAAAAACAAAGATGGCTACTTTATTGCGGTGAATTTTGAACAAATAACTAAATCGAAACCGAAACCCGATATTTTAGTAATTCGGTTTGGATACCTTGAACATTCTGATTGGATTGCACAATCTGCAGCAACTGGACAGCAGGCTAGACTCGCACCTGAAACATATGATTTAAAGTTTTTGACGTTATATTTAAAAAAGTGACAATATACTCTCTTGCTCGCGCTTTTCTTCGTATGCTTGGTCAAGACGATCGCAAATTATGTCACAATAATCCTCTCTAATTTCAAACCCAATACATTTCCTACCATTGTTCATACAACTTACCGCTGTAGTTCCTGACCCAATAAATGGGTCTAGAATTATATCTTCTGGATTTGTAAAGCCTTTGACCATTCGATCAATAAGGTCAGTTGGAAACTGCGCGGGATGGTCCGTGCGTTCTACCGAAGACCTATTTTCCCCGGATGTCACTTTAGCAATCTGCCACACGTCGGACGGATTCTTCCCAAGTGTATTACATCTCAGCTTCCCATTCTTTTTTTGATTAGGATACTTAACATCAGGGTCTCTGATTTCGTCGAGATTAAAGGTATATGAATGTGCATTCTTCACATACCATAAAATCTTTTCATTTCTAGGCGACAACATTCTTTTGCATGCTACACCAGCCCCATAGTTCCATATGATTTCTTGAATCAAATAAAATTTGATATGATCCCACAATAAATATGTTATGGGGACGGCTTTTCCTCGATGGGTAACTTCTAAATAACCTACATTCAACAGAAATGCACCAACATCACTTGTAATGTCATAAATACCATTGACTATGCTTGCTAACCAGTCACGG
Organism: Bacillota bacterium; assembly: GCA_021849995.1. Taxonomy (GTDB): domain Bacteria; phylum Bacillota; class Desulfitobacteriia; order Desulfitobacteriales; family Desulfitobacteriaceae; genus JAJZSC01. The sequence goes on from JAJZSC010000358.1 coordinate 3,426, forward strand.
TACTCAGTAATATCCATTTTGTTTTCATATTCTTTTCCGATATTATACGGAGGACTAGTGATTGTGCAGTCAATCCTATAACCGGAGTTTTTGATTGCGTTTATTCCTTCTTTGCAATCCATATTGTAGATTAAAATTGAATCAGTTTCAAAATAGGGGGTGCCAAGCGCATTTTTAAAATTGGTAAGTTTCATGGGGGGAATATACGATATTGTAGACTATATGTCAACATTGTTCTGAATTTTGAGGTTGTCATTTTTCAACCCGTTAATCACCGGTTTCCGTATATAAGGAGCTTGTTCCCAATATAAGGAATCGGTTACCTATATAGGGAACCTTGCGGTTCCTTGTATAAGGTACCCACTCTCAGTGCAAGATCGTTCTTAATCCCTCAGTATCTTCTCTTCCAGCTCTTCATCGCCCCGAATAGCACCGTACCGCACGCGCCAGAGCTTCTCTTCCGGGTCCCAACGCCCACCCGCCGCCTTTAGCCTCTCTCGGAGATCCTTGCGGGTAAAGGCGACCACTACGGCAACAAACTCCTGATCCCGATACCGCAAGGTCGGCTTGCATGGCCTTTCATCCACAATCAGTTCGATGGTCTTCATCTTGACCTGTCGCACTTCATCGTATCGGTAGCGGACGCAGAGGAGCCGGTCTCCATATTCCGCAACCAACCTCCTGGTTTGTCAAGAACCACCGTAATTGAGCACCCCTTGAACCAACGGAATTGAGCAGTTCACTCTTCGGTGGGTCCGGTGAATGTGGAAAAAGGTACTGGTGACTGTGGGCGTGTCTTTGCCCGATA
>JAJZSC010000359.1 GCA_021849995.1 Bacillota bacterium
TTCTTTCACACTTGCCATGTTTCCAGTCATCTGCAGCTTCTTGTATTCAAGGCCACAACAATCTCGATAAGGTGGAAAGAATTTAATTACAACTTCTATCTAAATCAACTCCCAATGAACAACTGGATTCTGTTGCTAATATTTAAGCTATACTAAAATATATTTTAGTTATACTATAATAGGAAGACATAAGATTACAATCCCATAAGTAAATTACTTGGATTGCTATTTCAGAACTGGCATTACACGTCATAGCCCGTGCAATACCAGTTCTGCCTATGATTTCTATTATTTCGTCTCAATAATCTTACTGATTAAATTGGTAACACCCAGTTTATCCCCGTATTCCTTATAAACGGGCTGAACAGCAGCCTTAAAAGCTTCTTTATCCGGATTCGTTTCCACTTGCATACCTAGCTTGGGCAGCTCTGCCAGCGCTTTGCTTTCCAGATCCTTTATGTAGTTTCTTTCGTAAGTAGCAGTTTCCCGTGCAGCATCAACTACAATCTTTTGGAGATCGGGCGGAAGTGAATCATAAGTCTTCTTGCTGATAAGAATTACTGCAGGCGCATAAACATGGTAAGTCAGAGAGATGTATTTCTGCACCTCATATATTTTTTGGGTATAAATTGTCTGAATAGGGTTTTCCTGCCCGTCAACCGTTTTCTGCTGTAAAGCAGTATATACTTCGGTCCAGGACATAGGTGTGGGGTCAGTGCCTAATAGTTTCCAAAATGAGACATGAAGGGGTATTTCTTGAACTCTTATCTTTAAGCCTTTCACATCAGCAGGATTTTTCACCACTTTTTTTGAATTAGTCAAGTGACGGAAGCCATTTTCCCAGAAAGATAGGCCAACGATTCCCTTGGCCTGGAAATCCTTCAAGACTTCGTCACCGATAGGACCGTCAAGAACCTTGTAAGCATGTTCTGCATCCCTGAAGAGGAAGGGCATGTCGAATACCTGTACCCGAGGCACAAAGCCAGCCACAGTAGCAGTACCAACGACTGCCATATCAACAGTGCCAAACTGCAGTCCCTCTGCCAGGGTACGGTCATTGCCGAGTTGGGCGTTGGGGAAGACGCTGATTTTCAGACTTCCCTTGCTTTTCTCCTCTACCTTCTTGGCAAACTCCACAGCTCCTTTGTGAAAGGGACTGGCCTCGTTCAGTACATGACCGAGTTTGAGTTCTATTGGACCTTTGGGAGCAGCCGCTTGTTTTGCATTACTTCCACAGCCGCTGACAATTAGAGCCAAAATCACCAATAGGGCAATAATTGAGCTCCTTTTTCTGTTCTTCATACTATTCTCTCCTCCATTCATTTATCAATGTCTATACTCTATTGAATTGGTTTGCCAGAGTTCACTGGTTGAATCACCCCCTTCTTGAGCACGCCAATATTTGGGTTATAATCTGTTAAGGTTTTATAATAATTTTAATAATCTCGTCGTTATTGACAGATTCCTCGAATGCCTCTTTAATATCCGCCAGTTTGTATTCAGCGCTGATTAAAGGTTCCACATCAATCAAACCCTGTTGGAAAGGCCGCATAGCCTTTTCCGACCACACGATCCTTTCATATTTCGTATGGTGAACCAGGGTAGTTGTAATAATTTTGAAACTATTCTGATGCCAACGATGCATATTTAAAGTTACAGGCTGGGTCAACCAGCTGTATAATACAAGATGACCGTTATGCTTGAGAATAGCGCTGCAAGCATTCAGGGAGTCCTGGTTACCGGCAGCCTCAAATACTACATCAACGCCCTGACCATTAGTGAGACCCATGATGGTCTGGTATAAATTTTCCTTGGCAGGATTAATGGTAACGTCTGCCCCCATTTTTTTAGCCAGTTTCAGTTTATCTTCCAGTACATCAATAGCTATAATTTTAGTCGCTCCTTTTTTGCGGGCTCCCTGCAGCATAATTTGGCCGGCAAATCCCATTCCCATTACCGCCACCGTATCGCCCAACTGTACGCCGGACTCCAGTACAGAATGCATGGCGCAAGCCAGCGGTTCTCCTAATGCAGCGATTCTCATATCCAGCCCTTCCGGAACCGGCTGAAGATTGATGGGCTTCGTTTTGAAATAATCGGCAAAGGTACATGAACGACTGAAGGACATCACCAGGTCTCCCGCTTGATACTCGTCTACCTTAGACCCTACAGCTTCAACCACCCCGCCACCTTCATGGCCTATAAAGAGGGGATATTTTTCGTTAGGCGGCATTTCACCCCGGTAGTACATCTTATCCGTGCCACAAATAGAGGATTGCAATGTCCGTACAAGAACTTCATCATCTTCTAAGACCAACTCTTTTTCCACTAAAACCAGTTTGCGAGGGCCTTCAATTTTTAACATTCTCGTCTTCATATCAATTCCTCCTCGGAATGTCTTCTTTATCTCCCGCTAATATAGATTTTTAAATGATTCCTGGTCATTAGTTGCTGAATTTCTGTCATCCGGTTCTCGTCGGGAGCCTTAATGTTCAACCTATACTCTCTTCCCAACTGGTAATACTTCGAGCTGCCAAAGATATGGTAAGGTAGTAAATGAATTTCATTAACACCAATACTACAGGTAAATTCAGCGGTCATTTTTAAGTTTTCTTCACTGTCGTTATAGCCAGGAATAATCGGAAGCCGCACGACCATCTTTACCCCTGAAGCCCCCAAACGCCTGGCATTATTCAGGATCAAAGTGTTATCCACCCCTGTGTAGCGTTTGTGGACCTCACCATTAAGGTGCTTAAGATCGAAATATAATAAATCAATATAGGGTAAGCAAGCTGCAATTTTTTTGTAAAGAGCATATCCGCAAGTCTCGACTACGGTGTTAAGCCCCAGTTCCTTACTGGCTTTCAGGAGAGACAACGTAAATTCTGCCTGATAGAATGGTTCACCACCCGAAATAGTAACCCCGCCACCTGAGTTTTGGTAAAACACCAGGTCTCCAACAATCTCCCGTAGCACTTCTTCGGTTGTCTGGATCTGCCCCCGCATCTGCAAAGAATTTGCATAGCAAAGATCAGCACAGTGTCCACAGGACGTACACTTTTTCCTGTCAATTGTCTTAATCCCTGAGATAGAGAAAATTGCCTTCTCAGGGCAACCTTCCACGCATCGCCCACACCCAATACAGCGATTGGCAATACTGATAACTTCAGGGCGGTCTGACTGAGATTCCGGATTGGAACACCACTCACACTTTAGTGGACAACCCTTCAAAAAGATGATGGTGCGTATACCAGGACCGTCATGGATGGAGTAGCCTTGGGTATTAAACACAACTCCCACAGCTTTTTCTGTCTTCACGAGCTCATTAACCTCCAAACATAAAATCGCCAAACTTTACATTAAATGTTCTGTTCGATCGATAATGTCGTCCTGCATTCTTTTATCCAGATCCACAAACATGGCGCTAAAACCGGCTACTCTGACCATTAAATCGCGGTTGTTTTCAGGGTCTTGCTGTGCTTTTCGCAAATCTTCGGCTGAAACCACGTTGAACTGGATATGCATGAGTTTAAGAGAACAAAAGCTTCGTAGAAGTGAAACTAGTTTGTTCAGGTCTTTTTCTTCCCTGAGGGCCGAAGGATGAAATTTTAAGTTTAACAATGTCCCATTAGTAGCAACAGAGTGCTCCACTCGCCCGACAGAACGCACCACTGCAGTAGGTCCTTTTACATCGCTGCCATGAACAGGTGAAATTCCGTCCGCTAAAGGTGTTCCTTTTTTTCTGCCATTAGGCAACGCTCCAACGACTCCGCCAAGTGGTACGTTTGCCGCTACTGGGTATAGACCAGGACGGTATTTTCCACTGCGCGGATTGTAGTACCTGGAGACTTCCCGGCAGTAGAAAAGTCCTATTTCCCTAGCCATGGAATCCGGGATCTCCTCGGCATTTCCATACTTGGGAGCCTTATTGCGCAGCATCTGGCGTAAGTCTTCCCGCCCCTCAAAGTTAGACTCCAGGGCTGAGATCAAATCAGCCATGGTTAGCGCCTGTTTTTCGAAAACTAAAATCTTGATGGCTGTCAAGGAATCAGCGGTATCAGCTAACCCTATGCCCTGTGGACCGGTGTAATTATATTTGGCTCCACCTTCTACCATGTCTTTGCCATTGGCCAGACAGTCATCGATAAAGACTGATACGAAAGGTGTCGGGATAAGTTCCGTGTGTACCTGATCCCACGTGTTCAGCATGATAACCATT
>JAJZSC010000360.1 GCA_021849995.1 Bacillota bacterium
AATTCTTTAATGTCTGGAAGCGGATCGGCTGTGTTTGGGATAGCTCGCGATAATAATCATGCTGCAGAGGTAGCTGGCATTTTAAGCGGTAAAGGTTTAGGTCAGGTTTGGAAGTCAGTTACAGTTAGTGGCGTAAGTGAAGATTATTTTAGATAAGGGGAGATTAAAATTAAAATGGAGAGAAAACTAGTTCCGGTAAAGCTTGATAGCTACAAACCCTTACGTGAGATTGTTTTTGAATCGATGCGTGAGGCAATTATCTCTGGTGTTTTAGAACCAGGTGAGCGCTTAATGGAAATACAGCTGGCAGAGGAAATGGGAGTAAGTCGTACCCCTGTACGGGAAGCAATTCGAAAACTGGAACTCGAAGGTTTTGTCGTGATGATCCCAAGGAAAGGCGCTTATGTAGCAGGTGTTTCTCATAAAGACGTAGCAGACGTGTTTGAAATCAGGGCTGCTTTGGAGGGGTTAGCGGCAGGTCTGGCGGCAGAAAGGGCTACTGATGAAGAAATAGAACAGATGGAAAGGGCTTTGTTGTTTACAAATGACGACGACGTTCCACTGGAAAAAATTGTAGAGTTAGATACTGAATTCCATGCACTGGTTTATAAAGCGAGCAGAAATGATCGCTTAACCCAAATATTGGCCAATATTCGTGAGCAAATCCAGCGTTTTCGTGCCACTTCACTGGCTGTACCAGGGCGTATAAAAGATGCTGTCCTAGAGCATAGGGGAATAGTGGAGGCGATTGCCCGGCACGATGTGGAAGAAGCCCATGAATTGGCAATGGCTCACATAGTTACTGCAGAAAATGTGATGTTTGAAGCGCTTAGGTGCCCCAAAAAAGATTCAAAGGAATAAGATGAAAAGGAAAAAGTGGATAAGATGAAGAGAGCCGAGAGACTGGTAGCAATAATTCAGGCACTTATGGCAAAGCCAAATATGCTCATTCCACTGCCTGTGCTTGCGGAGCGTTTTGGAGCGGCGAAATCAACAATTAGTGAGGATTTATTAGCGGTTAAAGAGAGCCTAGCTGTTTCCGGGCTTGGAAGGCTTGAAACAGTACCAGGAGCTGCGGGTGGAGTTCGTTATATTCCTGTCATAACTCAAGAGGATGCCCAGAATTTCTTAGTAGATTTAGCTAATAAATTGGGTACAAAGGACAGGATATTGACAGGTGGGTTTTTATATATGACAGACATACTTTATGACCCTTCTGTCCTCCGCCCTTTAGGACTGGTTTTTGCCGGAGCATTTAGAAATAGAAGGCCCGAAGTTGTAGTAACTATTGAGACCAAGGGAATTCCCTTAGCTTTATATACTGCCGAGGCTTTAGGAGTACCCATGATTATAATCAGACATGGCAACAAGGTAACCGAAGGTTCAGCAGTTAGTATAAATTATGTTTCCGGTTCGTCTAAGAGGATTCAGACCATGTCACTGGCGAGGCGTGCGCTGGAACCCGGAAAAAGGGTTTTATTAATAGATGATTTCATGAAGGCTGGAGGCACGGCACGAGGGATGATGAATCTGATGGCGGAGTTCGATGCTGATGTTGTAGGCACGGGTGTCCTGATGGAATCTGTCACTCCAAATGAGTCGAAACTTGTTGAAAATTATCTGGCCGTGCTTAGACTGAATGAATTGGATCCTTCGACGGGAGTGAGTACTGTTACTACAGTCCTCGACTTAGATTTAGTTTAATTTATTAAGACATAACATTAGTCATCCTAAATAAGGATTAAGCCGAATCCTGATGATTAGTTAAGAATAATTATGAAATTTTCCTAAGCAAAGAAGGAGTTTTTTACCATGTAGAGAATATGAAATATAGCGGTTTGCATGCACGTATGAGGGAAGGGTGGTGATCATGGTGAATATTACTGACGTGCGGGTTCGGAAAGTAAATGTTGATGGCAAAATGAAAGCAGTCGTATCAGTAACTTTTGACAATTCTTTTGTCGTACACGATGTAAAGGTTGTTGAAGGAACGAATGGACTTTTTGTTGCAATGCCAAGCAGGAAAACCCCTGAAGGAGAATTCCGCGATATAGCGCACCCTATTTCATCTGCGGCACGCGAAGTTATCCAGACTGCGGTGTTGAAAGCGTATCAGGAAGCCATTTAGAGCTTATAAGCATTTCAGAAGAATATTAGGACGGACATTGATTTTCTGCTGAATAAAGTAAGCAAGCATCGGAGACCCTTGGGGGGGTCTCTTTTTTACTTATTTTAAATAAAGTCAGTCTGATTAAAGAGGAATTTGACAAAAATCGACGAATAAATAAATTTTGGGTATATAAAATAGCTTGAGGCTATACTATTGTTGGAGGCGAATATATATGCCAAAAATTGCGGCAGTTATCATGGCTGCAGGCAAGGGAACCAGGATGAAGTCGAAATATCCGAAAGTAATGCACAAACTAGCCGGAAGGCCTATGATTGATCACGTATTAAACTTGGCCGCTTTGGTGGAAATTGAGCGTCCGATTGTAATTTTGGGTCATGGTCGGGAAGTTATAGAAAGGCATCTGCCTGAGTCCGTACAGGTAGCTGTACAAAATGAACAGTTAGGGACAGGGCACGCAGTAATGCAAGCACTACCTTTTTTGGATGATAGTGATTTAGTGTTGGTACTAAGTGGGGACCAACCTCTTGTTAGAGATAGTACCCTAAGAAGTTTGTTAAAGTTACATCTAGACAGTAAGGCGTCAGCAACAATTTTAACCGCCCGAATGAATAACCCTTATGGGTACGGGCGGATCATAAAAGCTGAAGGAGAGTTTCAAAGGATAGTAGAGGAAAAAGACGCAACCGAAGCAGAACGTGAGCTTACTGAAATAAATACTGGAACTTACTGTTTTAACTCTGGGTTGTTGCGTGAAATGCTCTCTCAAATCTCTCCAAACAATGCTCAGGGAGAGTACTATCTAACAGAGGTGTTTAGTCTGTTAAAAGCTCATGGGCATAGAATTTCGACATCGTGTACTGATGATTCTATTGAGGCACTGGGAATTAACAGCCGAGAGCAGCTTGCAGAAGCTGAAAAGGTTCTTCGTAAAAGAATTTGTTCATTTTGGATGAATGAAGGGGTTACGATCATTGATCCTGAAACGACGTTTATAGAAACTGATGTTAAATTTGGCAGGGATATAATTCTTCATCCTTTCACATTTATAAAAGGCGAGACTACAATAGAAGATGACTGTATAATCGGTCCAAATTCAGTTCTTGAGTCCTGTATCTGTAAACAGGGGGCTGAAATCATCCAAACAGTCGCCAAAAACGCTATAATCGGTGAAAATTGTTCAGTCGGTCCATTTGCTTACCTTCGGTCTGGAACAGTTTTAGAGTCCGGAGTTAAGATAGGGGATTTTGTAGAAGTAAAAAATAGTGTCATTGGCACGGGATCTAAAGTTCCTCACTTAAGCTATATTGGCGATTCGCAAATTGGTAAATCTGTTAATATTGGGGCCGGAACAATCACCTGTAATTATGACGGTAAAAACAAATATCCTACAGTAATTGAAGATAATGCCTTTATCGGAAGCAACACTAATTTAGTGGCTCCAGTCAAGATCGGTTCCCAGGCTGTAGTGGGTGCCGGATCTACTATTACAAAGGATGTACCAGCAAGGGCGTTAGCTGTTGAAAGAAGCAATCAGCTAATTAAGGAACAGTGGAACCGCAAATAACAAATAGGGGGATAATATTGTAATGTCATCCAAAGAACTTAAGGTCTTTTGTGGAAATGCTAACCGGAGTCTGGCAGAGGAGATAGCGGAATACCTCGGTGTAACATTAGGGGAATCTAAAGTAAAACGTTTTTCTGATGGAGAGATCAGCATCGCCATAGATGAAAGCGTCCGGGGAGCGGATGTGTTTGTTATCCAACCAACATGTTATCCAACCAACGATAACATTATGGAGCTCTTAATATTGGTTGATGCACTGAGGAGGGCTTCAGCTCGGAGGATAACTCCTGTAATTCCTTACTACGGGTACGCCCGCCAAGAACGTAAAGCCCGGGCACGTGATCCTATCGCAGCCAAGCTTATAGCGAATTTGCTAACGACTGCAGGAGCTCACCGCGTAGTAACGATGGATCTTCATGCACCTGCGATTCAGGGCTTCTTTGACATTCCGGTTGACCACTTGCCCGGGGTTCCTATTCTAGCTGAGTACTTCAGGAAAAAGGA
>JAJZSC010000361.1 GCA_021849995.1 Bacillota bacterium
TAGCTATGCTTAAACAAAAAGAAAATATCCCCACAGCTACATTGCCATTTGGAATTTCCTTTCTAACAGTAATTCCCGGGGTTAATAACTCAAATAGCCAATACACACCAATAAGAAATACTGTTCCAACTAAACCCCAAGCAGCTAAATCCCATAGGGAGATGGAATGGTAAACTGCAGAAGCGAGCAGAAGGGACAGTCCAATAATTTTACCACCAAGGTCAAAAGCCACGGCTTTGCTAGCAGCAACCTTTTTCTTATCCTCTAAAACATCTCCGTCGAACATTATTTTGAACTCGTTATAGGGAGTAGTCCGCGTAAAGAGCCATACAGCAACCACCATCAGTGGAACCGTTATGACTAAGTACTTAAGAAAATTCACAAAAAGCATTTAAGTACCCCTTTCTATATTTAATTTTTTATATCCTACAGGTAAAAAACATGACAGATTTCCTGTAATTAAATCTCCAATTCTTAAACTACAAGCTGAAGCCTTACCTCCGGCTAGGAATGAGCCCCACAATGCCCGGCCTTTGTATGGACCACTAATTGTATCTGTTTGTATTTCTTCTAGTTCAACCATCTTCTGGTAAACCATGGGTTGTTCCCAGTAAAACTCCTCCTTGTCTTGATCAATTATAACCCCATCTTGATTAAACAGGCTGATTGCTCCACCTTCCCGGCCATATATAGGTTTTGTAACGTAGGATGAGTTGCCAATAAATTTATTTTCGAAGTAGGTAGGGAGCATATATTTCTTGATTATTTCTCGTTCATGTTCAGTATAAAATTGTCCTTCTTCATACAAACCCCAGATCAGACATTGGACTCCCTTAGTTTGGGCGATAAAGGCTGACGGAGGATTTATGATAGCTAATCGTCTACGGGCGATTAGATCCAGTACATGCTCCCCAGTGGGGTAGCCATCTTCATCCTTTTCCTCAGCTAGCTTTTCCAAGGCGTGTAAGCGATACCACACATTTATGGGTTGATAATTTTTGCCATCATTGTAACATAGTCTGTCTTCATATACTCTTAAATCTTCTAATGGAACGAATTTTCCCTCAAGTCCAGATTGTCTTAACAAGTAGTCCGTTGTTCCCCGGTCTTCTTCATGCCAGCTTAGGGAGCTAAAAACTACTTCATTCGTTTCAAAACCCATTTCTTTGTATTTTTCGGCAACGTGACGGAAGGCGTGGGCAAGGTCATTTTCCACTCCGACATTAGGGTTTGCAGCACATAAATATTCACTAGCCTTGGCGTTAACGTAAAAAGCTTCAACTACACTGGTCGGAGTGTCAGCATTGAACTCAAGCATTTTAAGACCTTCATTTGTTTGGGCAAAATCAAAACGTCCGATTATAGTGACAATATCACTGAATACAGGGACTCTCACTGCTCCCAAAGCTTGATGGGGAAGCCCCAACATTGACAAAAGTTCATCAGGTCCTTGCTGGAGAGTGTTAACGGTTTTAGCATATAACTTACCTAATTCTTCAGTGGCGTAAGCAATTTCACTCCTGAATTCCTCTGTGATATAATGAATGCTTGCCAAAGCATATTCATTGTCATACATCCAATCCCAGGCAAAAACACCTCGTATTGATCCATATAGCTCTTCGCGCTTATCAAAGTAATTCAGGAACTCACCCCCACAAAGGTACACAAACTTTATGGCACTATCCAAGTAGCCAGTCAAATTCACTACATCCGCTAGCTAACTTACGCTAGATCCGCTGCTCCCTATGCCACCTTTTGCTCCACTGGTGATTCCACTACTAGTGCCAGAAGTGCTGCTTGAGCTACCGGATGAACTTGAGCCTGAAGCCCAGGGAGATCGTCCTACTACCCCTGTCTGAGGGGATTCAGGATTAGTGCCTGTGCTTGGTGTCGTAGTTCCTGGTCTAACTACACCTCCAGAAGTACCAGATGTTACCCCGGTCGAAGGGATATAGGAACGCGATCTGAAAGGGCTGGAGACCCAATAAAAAAACCCACCGTTATAGTCGTCATCATCTTCCTCTATCACCTGAACCGGGTTTCCATTCTGATCATAGACCGTTTTGTATCTAGGTTGATCATTGCAACCAGCAATTCCTATGACCAAAGCTGAAGAAAGAAACAGGCTAACCAACTTTTTACTTTTATCCACACTCATCACCTCGCATTTTTATATTTTTGATTATTGCTTAGTTTGTTCGCTTGGTATACATAACATAGATAAACCTGTCTTCATCGATTTCCGTAGAACTTCTTTCCCATTCTAAGTCGTTTACATAAATATAGTCACTCTGAAGATATAGTAACAGGCTCATCAAGTCTGGCATCTCAAGCGTTGTAAGAAGAGGGTAATCCTCAAGTGCATCATCTACCTCCCTGACTTCAAGTAAAACATACCCCATTCCGACCTTTGAGGGCTTAATAGAGTAGGGAACTTCGGTTTCGGAACGTTTGACATAAATAATGTACAAGTTTCCTTCGTTTGCTGTAGAGCTTTTTTCATAGACAACTTGATCTTTAACAAAATAATCACACATGAATCGGACGGCTATTTCTTCCCTGGGTATACTTTCGTAATGATATATTGCAGGATAACCATCCTCCGCTAATCTGTATTCGAGTTTTGGCAAGCGACTCCCTCCTTTAGCATCATTATATTTCTATAAATAGAATAACTTTTCCTGTGATTTAGAAAAAGCCCGAAAATAAGAAATAAGCAATAATTAAGAAATAAGCTATAATAAGAAATGATCTATAAATAAGAAAACACTGCAATCTAAATAAACTTTAACACAAATGTTTACTAGTTTTTAAATCCAATTGATAAAGAGGGTGAGAAAGGTATTCTTGTCTAGAGCAGTTGTTACGATTCAGGAAAATTAAGTGATTAGGAGATTAGAATATGCAAAATATAATATCTATTGCCATTGGGGGTGCTCTAGGTGCACTATCCCGCTATGAATTAGGTGTTTTTATATCCACTAGATGGAACAAAGAATTTCCAATTCATACTTTTCTAATCAATGTCTCAGGAGCTTTTTTACTAGGATTTTTAAATACCTTTTTTCTGGAGAAATATACAGTAAGTCCATATATTCGTATGGGAATAGGAGTAGGATTTTTAGGAGCCTATACTACTTTTTCTACTTTTGGGTATGAAACGATTATGTTAATTAAGGATGGAAGTATTTTAACAGCTGCATTATATACTGGCTTAAGCGTACTTATAGGGTTCATAGGGGTGGTACTCGGAATTGGATTAGCCCGCCTGCTTTGATTACTCAGTGCATCCCTTTTAATAGTTCTTTGCATTTAGCTCCGTAATCTCTGGAGTTGCCAAACACTGGATAAACATATTATAACCCCGGAAATACCAGGGTTTAATTTTATAATTAAGCAAAAGATTCTAGAATACATGCACTTAGAAAGTGTAATGCTATTATTATCACACAACCATGTGTGCCAAGATAATGTCTCGGAGGTAGATATATGGAACTTTTGGATATCAAGCTTGACGGCTCCGGGTATGACCGTGACTACAATTTTCAAAATCATGCCTTAACTTTAGTATTTCGGGACAACGATAGAGAAAAGACTGTACGGGCCAATCTCCGTTATTATGCCTCGGATGGAAAATGGGATTTAAACCCTATCTTTTATGAGTTTTCTGAGGATGAAAAAGAAGTTCTGATCGGTCAAATAATCAAAAACAATAAGTTCAGACCCGGTCCAGAGGTAACAATGCACTAAGTACAATTATTAACACTTTTATTTGTCTATACATTTTTCCAGATGTAGTTTTAAACCTAGGAGTATTTGAAGATAATCTTGAGTAACTAGGAGAGCGTCCACGGATTGGTTGGAAAGAAACTCATAGACCTCTTCTGCAGGAAGTTCGAGAAAATCTGAAACAATATTAATTTCTTTTTGAGTCTGAATATCCATAAACTCCAAGCTGCTCAACCCAAATCCCCCTTTACTTATCTGATTTATATCATTCTATGCCAGGCACACTCTTTTGGCATATCAAGAATTAATATCTTTCATGGTACATAAACGCAACTAAGTCCCTCACGAGGAGGTGGCGAAGAGTAAATAAATAATATAAAAGTGGGTAACATAAATTCAGCTTTTTGCTAGGGAAAGAATGAATCATTCTTAAGGAGGTCAAACATGAAACAAGTTATACTTTAT
>JAJZSC010000362.1 GCA_021849995.1 Bacillota bacterium
TTGCCGATAAAGCAGTGCGTTACCTCTATGAAAACTTTTATAATTTTAAAGGTCTATATGAGTTTAAAGCCAAGTATTCTCCTCGCTGGGAACCTCGCTTCTTAATCTACCCCCATATTTCTATTTTGCCTAAGATAGCCTTAGCCATAGTTAAAGCAGATAACCCAACTGGTCTTAAGAAATTCTGGAGATGGTGGATAGTCAAGTTAAAAGCTTAGGAAAAACTGAAAGTTTGTCCGGATTTGACTCTAAAAAAACTAAAGGATTTAGTGATGTGGTCTAGGATTACTAGCAAATTAAAGGACGAATCAGGTTGTTAAATTAACATGGGGCCAAATTACCGAGTAAGTATGATACATTAAAGGAAGTATACTGATTTTTTTGTTTAATAATTCAAAACACACAATGGAGATATAAATAAAATTGACAAAATTCCATAAATATGTTTTGTTCTTTGCTTTTATCCTTTTATTAAGTGCTTACTTATATAAAGAAGCAAAAATCAGTATCCCGATGGTTAAAACAGCATACTTTGCACAGGTATACCCGAATCAAGTCTTTCACCAAGGGGATCCAACCAAAAGTATGATTGCCCTGACGTTTGATGATGGTCCAGATAACCATTACACACCCTTGATTTTAGATATCCTTCAAAAGAAAAATGTGCATGCTGCGTTTTCCATAATCCTCCAACATTGTAGTATTGGTAGAGCTGAAAATATAGATGGACGGTAGAAGCATTGTCCGAAATAATTAATACATTAAAAAAAAAGGGGTTTCATTTGTAACCATTCCCGAATTGTTAAACCGAAGCGGCAAGAAATGATTAACAGGAACTCCCCGGACATATTTTATCCCAGGGTTGTCCCTACAAATAAAATTTTCGATAAGCAGCGGGCATAAAAACTTATTCTTTTTTAGCAAAATAAACCATTACCACATTTGCCACCATAATTAGAATACCCACAAGAACCCCATTGTGATAGTGTAAATTAAGGAACTGTAACATACTCATATTAAATCCCCTTATTTAATATATTTTAAGGGGGTATTTTTGGTTATTAAAAATAACAACCGTGAATGGGGTCCATGTCTATCAGGATTACTTGACCCGACATATCGGGGTACCTACCGGGCAATTCTTCAGGGTGGGGAAGTAAATGATTCGTTTTGGCTAGGGAGGGTGGTTGAACAGAGGTTTGGGATTGAAAGTTTTTAGGATGTTTTAAGCTAATGTTCAGCTTTCTTTAAGCAATTATATTTATTATTCTATCAACACCTTTTACCTTCTTTATATAGAAAGCCCTCTGACGGGGGCTTTCATTTTTTAAACGCAAAATCTGCAAAATGGTGTGACCCGCCCTTAACTTTATCCTTGATGAAATAAATGAAAAGAAAGTAACACGAATACCTATATAAGGTTGTAAAAAGATGCAGTATTTGGCAGGTGATAGAGGACTCCTAGTAGAATTATTCTTAAATAAGTAGTTAGCAATTATTAGTTATGGGTTTTCTCTTTGTCGAATGCTGGCTGGTTTCTGAACACCTGTTGACTTTAGTAATGATCTGTAAAATAATAATAAATTTAAACAAAAGAAGGAGGTGTTATTAACGAATAAAAACAGGGAAAGAGGAGCACCCACTAAATCCGGTAACAAACCCTATCAAGTATAAGGGATGACCGGAAGGGGTCAAAAAGGGCCTTTAAACTACATGTTGAAACAATTGATAATCACAAGAAGATGTCTTGGTTAGTTGATATTTGCAATAGCATATATCAAACATGTATAAGAGGGGGATTGAAATGGCAGGTTACATTCTTACAGATCCCAATTTTAGTGACGGTACCAATAAAGAAGTCATCGAAGCCATCATCGATCAGTTCAGGGGACGGGATGGTGTAAAGCTCATCGGGTATGATCCCGATCCTGATTTCGATCGTTTGCCAGCCGAAGTGCTGGGTCGTCCAGAGGCTGTTAAAGAGGCTTTGCTTGATGCTGCAGGCAAAGCTTTTGAGCTTATCAACATGGAAAATTATAAAGGTCATCATCCGCATATCGGGGCATTTGATACCATTGAGATCTATGCAGCGAAGGGCATTACCATCGAGGAATGCAAGGAGTTTGCCGAGGATCTGGGACAAGAAATTTTTAAACGCTATCAAGTTCCGGTTTATTTCACCGGTAAAAATGCACGCCGCCCGGAAAACGAGGGCTTGACCTTTATTCGCAAAGGGAACTATCAGGGAGCCAAGGCAGCCGTCCTGGTGGATCCGAACCGGGCTCCTGACATCGGTCCCGCCAAGTTGCATCCAACGGCTGGAGCAACGATAATAGGAGCTTTGGAAGATCACGATGCGTATTTCAATGTGCTGCTGGATACTACGGATCTGTCGATAGCGAAAAAGCTATCCAGCATCGTGCGGGACAGAACCGGAGGTTTCACAGCGATCCAGGGCACCATTGGTTTGCCTCAAATACATCGTCGAACAGGCAAGGCCTGCGTGGCGGTATCCTGTGAGATTTCCAATCCTCTGAAGACACCCATTCATCGTATCTTTAATCTTCTAAAATCCGAGGCCGCCCGCTACGGTGTTAATGTCCTTGCAGGACAGATATGCGGCACAATCTCAGCTGAGGTACTGGTTCAGACAGCCGAGTGGTACTTGCAGTTAGAGTCAATTAACGGTCCTTGGGATTATAAGAAACAGATTCTCGAAAATCATCTCCTTGAACTCGAATCGTAATCCTTGATAACTGCTCCAGACAATGATTAGATGACTTTTTCTCTAAATGGATGGGGTGCAGCGTTGTCAAGCTGTACTCCGTCCATCAATATAGGTTCAATGATTTAAAGGCTTTGTTGATTATAATGAAGTGCAAAAAGGAGTATTGGAATGCTTGTAAAATCTTCAATCGAAGAATTTAACCGAATCCTGGGATCCAGTTCCCCGGCTCCCGGCGGAGGCAGTGTTGCAGCACTTTCTGGTGCATTGGGAGCAAGTCTTGTATCAATGGTCTGCAATTTGAGTATCGGCAAGGAAGAATATGAAACTTTTGAGAATTTACTTAAGGAATCTCTTGAAAAGGCCCAATCTCTCTCAAATAGCCTCCTGGAGAGAGTCGATCTCGATACAGAGGCTTTCAACGGTGTCATGGCGGCATTTAAAATGCCAAAGGAGACCGAAGAGGACAAGAGCGCTAGAAGGGATGCGATTCAGGAGGGTTTCAAGAAGGCGGTGCGGTCGCCTCTGGGAATTGCCGTGGAATGTCTTGAAGTTTTGAAGCTGGCTGAGAAGCTTATCGGAAAATTTAACACCAACGCCATCAGCGATCTCGGTGTAGGAGCTCAACAGGCTCATGCCGGGCTGGAGGGCGCTGTTATGAACGTTAGGATAAATCTTCCCTCCATAAAAGACGAGAAATTTGTGGCGGAAACCAACTTGAAGGTGGTAGCTCTTCTCGAAGAAGGAGGTGCAATCAGGAGCAAAGTCTATACCTATGTTCAAGAGAACATCGGCTAGCGCTTAAACCCCCTTGGTCAGTCCACGGCAGGCTGTTTGCAGTGCTTTAGAGGGGTCTTGTAAGACGCATTTCTCTCTTTCAAGTATACGCAAAGCAATCTTAACCATCACCAGGATGGTTTTTTTTATTTTAATCTGTTGCGGGGAAATTTGCTGATTCATGGTATACCATATGAGGGAACCGATTGACTGGTTACAACGTGATATCAACTGGTAAACAGTCCTTTGGTGTTGGCTGTAGGCATGGAGTATCTCTGGGTCAGGTAGCGGACGCCGGCGGAAAGCTCAGAGTCTGGCCCGCCGTACTGAGCCATAAGAAATTTGGCCATACGAAGATCATTTCCTAGGACCTTAACCGGGTATTCAAGCTTTTTTTCGTATATCCACATAAGACTACATCCTTTCAAAGATTTAAGGTAGAAATATATTTTGGGGTTATAAGTTTTAGGTTGTAGGTTATAGGTTATAGGTTAAAGGCATCGGTTGGTTTGAATATAAAGAGTGGTATTTCATACTGGAATGAGAAACAGAATATATCCTGCTATTACCTATTACCTATTACCTATTACCTATTACCTATTACCTATTACCTATTACCTATTACCTATTACCTATTACCTATTACCTATTACCTATTACCTATTACCTATTAC